>JBDTEK010000193.1:0-9785 GCA_039922575.1 Ginsengibacter sp. | reverse complement strand
ACGGACAAAGGTTTTGCAAATGCGCGACAAACAGAGATAGAAGAATTTATTTATAAATTGTCATAGGAATCCAGCCGACGTTTGTGTTCTCTAAAAAATCTCACAATCACATCTTAAAGCCACACGCCTCTGTTGTTGTTTTATAACATTTTTATATGGCAATCCCGAAGATCAACAAGGGTAATAGAATATAAATCTTTAACCCTTATGCACCAATTTTTTCGGATACGCGTATTTTTTTTAGTAGTTATTCTTTTCTCTTGTATCCTCTAATAGCTCGGATCGTAATGTTTGAAGATAATGGGATTAGTTTTCTAAAAATATTCCGAAACCCGAGTGGTATTAAATTGATCATTTTTCATAGGAAAATTAATCTTTCAAAAAACAATTGCAAGGGATCATTAATCCGGATGTTCTTTTTTTCTTCCCAATTATATCTTTTCTTTTGAGATAGAAAAAAACAAACGATTGCATTAATTCACCATTCAAAATGTTTAAAAATAGCGCAAGCGTTTGCGTAGTCTTTGCAAACGATTGCGCCAAAGTTTTTTTTTGAATTTGTCAAGTTAATGCAGCGTTATTAATAAAAATATTGTCACCTTTATGATAACAAACTGTTAAGAATTTAAAAATTGTTATAACTACGAATCAAAGAAAGAAAAATTAATTGCTGAATAATGATGATGAAAATATTCTAACTGGGTATTATTTCAAAAAAGGTGGAGGTGCTTCTAAAAATTACTGTTCTGATTTTTATTAGAATATTTGATATAAAAACAGGTTTCTGTGTTGATTTTTATTAATCGTACCAAAAGAGGTTTATAAAAAAAATTATAACTAAGACTAAAAGTCAAACTAAATGATTAATCTCTTCACATTAAAGAATGCGCTTAAAGGGCTACTTCTAATTTTGGTAATATTTTATTCTCCCCACGTTTGGGCTCAATCTGATTCACTCAATAAGGAAGAGCAAAAAGATACTATTAAAGCGGTAAGTACCGATGGAGTAAATGTAGAGGTGCTATCTCCAAAGTTTAACCATATTCTTAATTCAGCACCGGCAAATTATATAAATTCACAACCCTATATTTCACTTCAGCAAATGTTGAAAGGAAATATCGCAGGGGTGTACGTTCAGGAACCGAGTGGAGAACCTGGTTCAGAGCAAAACATTTTTATACATGGTATTTCCGCACCTCTATTAAATAAGCAAGCACTTTTTGATAATCAGGCGGCAGTATATTTGAATGGTATCCCTCTTTCTATGGATAACCCTTTTGCTTATGGTATTCAGAAATATGATTTTAATAGAATTGGGCCTGCAACTAATTTATTAGCCGCAATTGACCCTAATAATGTTCAATCAATTGAAGTTATTAAAGATCCTTTGGCTTTGGCCTCATTAGGGCCTGTAGCTGCAAATGGCGCAATATGGGTAACTACTAAAAATGCTCATGCCGGTTATAGAGAAATTAGTTTTGATTCTTATTATGGCTTTGTACAAACACCCAGGGTTACACCAGTAAATGCTGCTTACGAGAACAATTTCCGGAAGCCGTTTTATGATAAATATGCCACTGATAATGACCGCATAAACTATCCTGCATTTCTAAGAGATTCTACCAATGTTGATTATTATGGACCGGCTAACTGGACGGATCTTTATTTTAAAAATTCTCCTATTTATACTACAAGTTTGAGCCTTACCGGAGGTACAGACAGAGCAAATTTCCGATTCTTCGCTGCTAACACGCAAAACAAAGGCAATGCTGACAATACCGGAATTAACCGTTATACAGGATCCTTCTTTATTAACGTAGCTCCTTTAAAGTGGTTGATGGTATCGAGTATGATGACCTATAACCGGCTGGACAGAACCCGCAACCGGAATATCCGTGATAGGTTGGCAGAGGAGCGTTACATACCAGATCTTACGAATCCTCTTACTCCCAATAAATCGCTGTACAGTTCTTACTTAGATGAGTTCGGAAGAGCGATTGATCAAAATACATCAAATGTTATTCAGGGATACGTAGCTGTTTCTGCTAATATAAAAAAGTTCACCTATCAAGGTCGTATTGGCTTTGATTATAATGAAGGGATTCGAAATACTTTTTGGCCCGTTACACTGTTGGAGGGTAATAATTTTGTGTCCAATTATTTTGGTTATAATCAACGTTTGGTTATAAGTAATTCAGTTGGATATGAATTTGATTTAAGAAATAAGCAGAAGCTATCACTAAAGGCTGGCCAGAATTTTATGGCAGACGTTAATGAGTATGATTATATTTATGCCTACAATAGCCCCAATGATTTTATAAAAACAGTTGTAGTAAGTGGAGATCCAAACTCCGCCAATTACTTACAGCCGACAGGATTCACACCATATTATTTCCCCGATAAAATGCAGTCGAGGCTGGCTTCTTTTTCAGGTACTGCTACTTATTCGTATAGTGATGTATTACAATTAACTGCATTAGTCAGAAGAGACGGTTCTTCAAATATGCAGCCTGATAACAGGTGGTTTACCAGCTTCTCAGGCGGCGCTAACTGGGACATTCGACAAACTTTTTTAAAATTCTCTCCAAAAATCAGCACCTTATCTGTTAATGCTTCCTGGGCTCGCTTAGGTAAACTGCTTAGTAATGATCGTTTTTCTGCCGGGCCACAGTACCGGGTGGATATGGGATGGAGCAACGAACCCACCATCGGATCTTACGCAGGTATTCCGGGTATATCAAGACCTTATTCCAATGGATGGGTTGGGTATGGCATACCCTGGTCTTATAGTGATCAATTAAATGCCGGGTTAAAAATTGGTGTCTTGAACGACAGGCTGAAAATAGGTTTGGATGTTTACAATAAAGATGATAAGCAAATGCTGCTTTCAGAACCAGTTCCTGAAGAGTGGGGCTATACCGGGGCTTACAAATCCGGTATGGCTGTTAACAATAAAGGAGTGGATGTTTCTGTTTCGGCTGATATTATTCCTGAAAGCTCCAAAAGATTGAGCTGGACACTTAGTGCGAATCTTAATTACAATAAAAATACGTTGAAAGCCTTGCCGGGCGGATTGAAGGAATTGATACTTGGAACCACAAAATTGGAAGTGGGTGAACCTATTGATGCTTTCTGGGTACTTAAAAATAATGGTATTTATAATACAGATGCAGAAGTTCCTGTAAATCCTGTAACCAACCAAAAGCTCAGCTATCAGGGAGTTCCTTTACATGCAGGAGATCCACGTTGGACGGATGTTAACGGCGATTATGTGATCAATGATAAAGACAAAGTATTAAAAGGGAATTATCTTCCTAAAGTAACCGGCGGTTTTGGAAGTACCATTAGTTACAAAGCATTTTCTGTTGACTTTCAATTTTATTTTGCACTCAGCCGCCAGGTGTTAGATCAATATGCTTCCTCCCGACTTGATTTCATTAATACAGAAGCCAACAATAATATTAATTCTGTTAAAGAAATTACATTCTGGCAGAAGAAGGAGGATCTCTCCTCTTTTCCGGTTTACAATCCATGGAGTTCGGTGGTACCTTATAGAGTAGAACAGGATATGTTTTTAGAAAATGCTTCTTTTCTGAAATTACGTACACTATCTGTTGATTATGATTTAATTCAGGGGCTTAAAAAAGGGAAAAGTAAAACATTCAGATCATTTGTATTGTATTTGACTGCTACTAATATTTTCACTGTTACTTCTTTTAAAGGAGATGATCCTGAGTTGACAAATTATAATGGTATATATGATGGGTATGGTTTACCAATTCCCCGTTCGCTGATAATTGGTTTAAGGGTGAAGTTATAAACCGAATTGAAAAAAATTAAATTGTTTTCAAACAAAAATA
The DNA here is from genome assembly GCA_039922575.1 of Ginsengibacter sp. Classification (GTDB taxonomy): domain Bacteria; phylum Bacteroidota; class Bacteroidia; order Chitinophagales; family Chitinophagaceae; genus Ginsengibacter. Next base: position 5,925 of record JBDTEK010000193.1, on the reverse strand, counting down.
GTATGACAATAGTTTTTTTAAAGTTAGGTACTAAAGTAAAGTTTTTGCTGGGAGCAGCCATTCTATTATTTAGCTTTAACTCCTGTAATAAGCAATTGGATCTTAAATCATCTCACCAGGCAGATGAAGCAGGTCATTGGACTACTTATGAAGATGCGCGTAGTGGATTGATAGGCTTCTATGGGTTATTTCGCGCAGCGGTAGCAGATAATAATGCACATTGGCTTTGGGGTGAATTAAGAGATGGGGATTTCGTATCAGTTTCGCGCCCTGATCTCAAAGCTGTTGTTGAAGGAAATCTAAATGCCTCTTTCCCATTAATCCAAAGCATAACAGACTGGCGCCGTTTTTATGCAGTTATCAACGCCTGCAATTTGTTTATTGAGCGCGATAGTGGTTGCCTCGCAGATAAACGTTATACTGATTCTTACTATAAATTAGATATTGCCCAAGCCAGGGCAGTAAGAGCTTTTGCCTATTTCTACATGGTGAGGATTTGGGGAGATGTACCGCTGATTACGAAATCGAATGATGGAGGAAACTTTGATGCATTACCACGTACTAATCGGGATGTTGTACTTTCTTTTGCGGAGCAGGAATTGATAGCGGCTGCTCCCAATTTGCCTTACTTGTATTCCGGCGATGATCCTGAACAATTATTCCCTGCAAATTATTATGGTGCTTCTCAGGATACATGGCTGAATACTCCTTTGACTAAGTTGGCTGCTTATGCGCTGTTAGCTCATATTGCTGCCTGGCAGGGGAGATATATTGATGTTGCCGTATATGCAGGATACATCGTAAATAATTCTCAAAAAAGTAATTTATCATTAGTTGATATTAATACTCTGGTTGGGCCAAATGGATTATTTCTGGCTGGCAATGGTAATTACAATCAACTTATTGGGTTTAATTTTATAAAGAGTAATGGAGAAACCTCAACCTCAGGGCATATTGAACAATTAACACTTGCGAGCACTACCCTTTTCCCCATGTCAAAACAGTTACCAGATATTTACATACCCAAAGATTCGATTTCACATATCTTTCCGGCCAGCAATGGCATTGATCAGAGATTTGGAGTAGATACTAATACTAATGCTGGTCTTAATTTCACTACTTACTTTGAAAACTACAGTGCCGCTGTACCGGTTTTTAAAAAGATCCGAATAGTTAATGGAGGTAGCAATAGTGGCCAATTTGCAGTATATAATTCCTCTATAATTTTTACAAGATTGGAAGAAATAAAACTACTGTATGCAGAATCTCTGGCAGTACTTGGTCAAGTGGATCAGGCTACACAACAATTAAACAATGTCAGAAATAACAGAGGAATTAATTCCATCATTCCAGGGCCAAATGTTAATCTGATTGATGAAATATTCGCAGAGAGAAGAAGGGAACTTATGGGTGAAGGATGGAGATGGTATGACCTTGTAAGATATAATAAACTAAGAAGAAATAACCCTGCATTCGATAATTTGATTGACAAAGGAGGTATATATTGGCCAATAGCGCAGAGCGTACTGAATAGTAATCCGAATATTGTTCAAAATGCATACTGGCAGTAGGTTGCATTTTGTCTTTATTGAAGTAGAAAGCATTGAAGTTGTAAAATGGATTTTAATTATAGACTCAACATCAAAAATATAAATACAGACTGATGAAATATAAATGGTTTATAAAGTGTAGTAAGTTGGTAATTATCGTTGGAACTATTTCCTTGATCTTACCAATTACAGGCTGTAAAAAGGTTGACAAAACGTATTATAATTATACTAATAATCTGGGTGTATTTAAAGGGAATGCGATGGAATATCTCCGTGCACAGCCAGGAGTTTATGATTCTATGTTATTAGTAATTAACCGGATATCGGGAATTGCGGATACAATTAAAAATGCAAACATTACCATATTTGCAATTAATAACAGGAGTTTCTCCATTGCCCTTCAGAATATAAACCAGGCAAGGCAAGATTCGATTCCGGCTATGCCTCCTGTTTCGTTGAGTACGCTCGATTCAGCTTCATTGGATACCTTTTTCTGTCGCTACCTTGTAGTAGGCCGGCAACTCAGTGAAAGCCTTGTTGATTTTACAGATGGCCTGATTTTTCCGTCGGTAAGGTATGGCTATAAGATGCAATTGCAATTCACACGTACAAATGCCTCCGGGTTCCTGAAGGGAGGGCCGAAGGGTATTATTTTTAGTGACCCCAAGAACTCTATTTTCACTAAAAACTGGGTAAGAGTCAATACAGTTACCGTGGATATTCAAACAAGCAATGCAATAGTAAATGCATTGGATCCCAGCCATGATTTCGGATTTGGCGATGATTTTATAAGACATGTCAACAAGCGATAAGAAAAATTATTTATTAATATTATATAAACAGAAGGGAATCAGGATGAATAATAAAAAAATAAATATACAATACTATACTGTTACCATGTTCTTGTTGGTAATAGTTCTGTTTTTTTCCTGTAAAAAATTTCTGCCACAGGAAAGGGAAACCGTAGGTCCTGACTCACAATTTTCCCAGGATGTATTTCAGCCTGTGCTTGGGCGCACGACAGAATTTGCGAATGATTTCTTTAAAGGATCCACGACCTATCCTTCCACTTTTAAAATTATAAATCCTCGAAGACGAAATGGCGATCCTGCATCTGAACTGACCGATGTATTTCCGGTAATGGTGTGGAAAGGGGCTTATGATGGAAAGGAAAAGTCGATTGCTGAGATTGAGGCAAAACGTACATTGGAAAACCGGCCTGTATTTGAAATAAACGCTCATTCCGGTGAGTTTACTATGTGGGCCGAAGGAAGTTCTTCCTTTATAAGATCACAACCTGATTCCGGTTACCTGTTTGATGTGGAATTGAGTAATTCCGGTGGAAGACGTATTTATAGGAATCTAAAACTTATGCCATTTCGCGAAAGGCCTTTTGAACCCTCTAATTATGATGTTATAAGTGGACAACCACTTTCTAATGGTATATCACCTAGTGTAGTTTCAAGTATTAAAGGAGTACATAGCGGAAGGTATCTTTCTGCGAGTGATGTAGATGTTTATGTCAGAAAAATCTCCTCTGCTACCCCCGGTAACACGCTCACTTTTAGATTTTTAGACACATTATATAAGCCCATCAATCCTACACATTTTGCGACTACTGACTGGCAGGGGCTTGTGCATGGGTTTAATATGAAAATGGACAGTGCAAGCGTAACTTATACTGTTGCCTTCCCCATTCCACTGATACAATTACCAACAAGATATACTTCGCCCGATGGAAGTATGGCCCGCGTTTCTTTTAGTTATTCAAGACTTGGTTTTGCCGGTGTTCGTGAGGATGCAGTGCTGGGATTGGATTTCGCAATATATGATCCGGGGGACTGGGAAATAGTATTCGCCTTTAAAAATGACAATCCAAAATTTGATAATGATTAAATAATGAATATGAGAACCCTTTTAATATTTAAAACAATCAAATGGGAATTTATTTTTTCCATTATCACGCTTATTTTTCTTACTACGTTTTGCAATGAAGCTTTTGGGCAAAATATGATAACGGTAAAGGGTGTGGTTAGGGATAAAACCACCCAGGAAGTACTAAGAGGCGTATCTATCTCTACTGGTAAACCTTTGAAAGGTATTGGCATTACAAATGAGAAGGGAGCTTTCGATGTGGATGTAAAGCGGGGGGCTGAACTTGTTTTTACTTTTGTAGATCATGAGACTTTCCATAAGGCTGTTGTTTCTAATGAGTTGAATTTAGAAATTAGTCTCTCCCCCAAAAGTGGAGCCATGAAAGAAGTAGTGGTGCAGGGATTTAAAAGTGTGACTCGTGAGACTGCGACCGGGTCGAGCACCATTATTAAAGGTAAAGCGTTACAGGATGTTCCGGTTTCCAATGTTGTTCAATTATTACAAGGGAAAGTGGCTGGTTTGAATATTCAAAATAATACCGGATCTCCGGGAGGGATGGGGACGATTAATTTACGCGGCATTTCAAGTATTCAGATCAGTAGTGATGGATTTCTAACTCCTACTTCGCCTTTGTTTGTAATAGATGGGGTACCCGTTGACCTTAATACAAATTACCAATATGGTTTTCAGAGCGGGGGGCCGGGTATTAACCCTATGTCCTTAATACCACCTGAGGATATTGAGCAGGTTGATGTGCTGAAAGACGCTGCAGCCACTTCTCAATATGGATCACGGGGAGCGTATGGGGTTATTCTGATTACCACAAAACGTGGTCAATCCAAGATCCCAATAGTTCGGTATTCAGGCAATTTTTTCATGTCAACTGTTCCCAAGTTGAGAGATGTGATTGGAGGTAAAGATGAGCGTACTAACAGGATCAATTCCATGCTTGCTTTCGATACTTCTGTTATAGCGGCTCAGGCGCTAATCAACCAAACTGCTTTTTTATCTGATAGTTTAAATCCTTTTTATAACAACTCAACAGACTGGCAGCGTTATTTTTTCCGTAATACTTATAATCAACAGCATAATATCAGTATATCGGGCGGTGATAGCAAATTCAATTACAATACCAACATGAACTACTACCAGGAAAGCGGGATAGTTCAGAATACAGGATTTAAAAGATATTCTTTAAGTATGAATGCCTTGTACCAGCCTACGAGTGCTTTTAGAATGTTAGTAACTCTTTCAAGTGGGTTGGGACAGAAGCAAAATGGAAGTGGGGTGGGGCTTGTACAAACAGGAGTAGCCAGTGGCCCTTCTACCTCATCGTTATTACCTCCCCCTTCACTTTTTTCGGCTAATAATGAGGCACTTGCCAGTTCCCGTGTGAGCAATAGTAATAAAACTGATAATATTTCTTCAAGTATTGATTTGCAATACGAGCCTATTAAAGGTATAAGATTTGGAAACCTTTTGAGCTATAGCTATAACTCAAGTACTTCTGAGATCTTCACTCCATCCTTCCTTAATAATAGCACGTCGAAAGCATACAGCTATAATGATCGTACTTATACAATTTATGATCGTTCAACTATTACTTTCATTAAAAGCTTGAATGATATTCATAATTTTAGTGCCTTTTTGTTTAATGAAATCAATTCTTATGGTTTCAGGGCTAATGCGATTCAACTGAAACAGACTGCCAGTGACCAGATTACAGGGCCGATTGGATATTCATCATCACTTTCAAACGGTGGTACTTTAGATAATTTGAGCGATACACGTCAGGAAGCTTATGGTGCATCTTTCTCTTATAATTATGATAGAAAGTATGTAATAGATCTTGATTACCGGCTTGATGGGCTTTCTACCAATGGGCCTTCACAAGGTTATTCCCAAAATCCTGCCATAAGTTTACGCTGGAATTTTAATAAAGAGAAACTATTTGATAAATCCTCCTGGTTGAGCTATGGAGCATTAAGAGGTAGCTGGGGCCGTAATATAACACCAACCGGAAGTATATTTGATGTATATGGAAAATATATTGTAGGCTTAAACTACAATAATAATCCTACTGTAACTATTGATTACTCTACTGCTCCAAATACCAATTTCAAACCCAAAACACAAACCGAATCAAATGTTGGGCTGGAATTAGGGCTTTGGGATAATGCGGTACAAGCCACTTTTGAAACTTATTATCGTTCCATAGATAACCAGGTGATGGGTATTAGCCTTGCAAATATTAATGGCTTTCAACAATTACAAACTAATGCGGTAAGTTTAGTTGACTATGGTTTTGAATGGACAGGAACATTCCGGATTTTTAAGCAATCACACCCTTTGCAATGGACCCTTTCTGTTAATGGTGCTCTCAGCCGGGATATTCTTACCGAGCTACCTAGTGGTTTAAGACAGATGACTGTTCAAATAAAAGATAATGGGGGAAATGTTCCTATCATATATAAAATAGGCCGAAACTCATTATCGAACT
>JBDTEK010000192.1:0-7664 GCA_039922575.1 Ginsengibacter sp. | reverse complement strand
CAGCTCACGGCAAAAGCCCTTAGCAGTAATTTGCTCTCATTTAACCATCTTTTGGAGGCCAGGTGTTGCAACGCTGAAAACAGGAAAGACAGAAATGAGAATCTGAAATCTGAAGTCCTTTATTCTTTTAGTCTCTGAATTTTTTTTCTATCTCCCACAATCCATACTATATCGCCCCATTCAAACATGGTGGTGGAATCGGGATTTAATATTCTTTCTTTATTTCTTTCAATACCAACAACAAGGCCATTGGTGCGTTCGCGAATATGAGATGCGCGTATCGTGTTCCCCTTAAGCTTGTTATGTTCATCTACCACTATTTTTTGCAAAATAATATCAGCAATATTATGGTCTGTAGCATCAATACTTTCGGATGCGTCAAATACAGGTTTAAAAGTATTCAACTGATCGTCGGTAGCAATAATTCCTACATGGTCAAATGGTAGTAACCTGTTGTTTCGGCCCGGTGCGTATATTAATTTATTGCCGCGTTTTATGTAAGCAATATTAATCCCATAATTCTCTCTCCAAGCAAGCTCTAAAAGGGTTTTGCCAATATATTCCGCATGTGGATTTGCTTCAAGATCTATCATGTGGGCATCCCAGGGTGAAAGATCAGTGTGTAGATTGATTTTTTTTCTAAGCAGCTTTTCTTCTCTTTTTTTCCCTTCGATCGCAATCCTTTCTCTTGCATTCAGGTTGCTCAAAAATCTTCCTTCCAATCGCTGATAAAATTGCTGAATTCTCTTTGAAAAAAGAATAAGAACAATGATGATAATAGGAACGGCTACTACCAGTGCCATTTTTGTAGAAAATAATCTGTCAACCCAAAAGCTGATGAGTAAAATACCGGTTACATTTCTTGATATTTCCAATACAAGAAGGGGGCCCCTGCTGTATTTTGTATTGAGCCATAATTCTTTGTAAGCAAGGTTATTTGGTTTTTTTGCCATAAGCGCCCACAGAAAAGGAGCAGCAATGCCCAGGGTTACCACAAGGCCAAGAATGCTTCGCGTAATATTATTGTCTATATTTTCGTTGAGAAAAGGAAGGAGGAATCTTATAGAAAGCAACATAAGCGCTAAAAGAATTATTCCATTGGTAACAGCAATATTCATATAGGCTTTCATTACTTTTTTCCAATTACTTTCTGCCTGGATATTCTGAGCGCTGGATGAATAACTGTTTAATGCGTGAATCCACTTAACCGGTAATGATTTTTCGACGAAAGAATAAAATGTTGGTGAAAACTTAATCATGTAAGGAGTGGTAAACGTAGTGATTGCGGAGGCGCCTACTGCTACAGGAAATAAAAAATCGCTGATGACACCCAGCGTAAGCCCAAGCGTAGCGACAATGAAAGCGAATTCTCCTATCTGTGCCATACTCATTCCAACCTGTACTGATTGTTTTAACGGCTGCCCCGAAAGTAAAGCGCCTAAAGTGGTGCTGAATAATTTTCCAAATAAAGTTAACAATGTAACCCACAGTACAGGCCACCGATATTCTATAATAGTTTGAGGATCTATCAGCATGCCTACGGAAACAAAAAATATGGCACCAAATAAATCTTTTACGGGTTTTAAAATTTGTTCAATTTTTTCAGCCTTCGTAGTTTCTGCCAAAATGGAACCCATGATAAATGCGCCCAGCTCCGCTGAAAAACCAGCTTGTGTGGCCACTACCACCATACCAAGGCAAAGGCCTATGGAAAGTATTAAAAGTGTTTCCTCATCCAATAATTTTTTAGCTTTTCGTAATAAAGTTGGTAACAAAAAAATACCCGCGATAAACCATAGGGCGAGAAAAAATAGCAATTTGCCAACCGTGAATAACATTTCTGATCCTTCAAATTGCTTGGTAACCGCCACGGTAGAGAGCAATACCATTAACAATATTACTACAATGTCTTCTACTACCAATACACCAAAAACAATGCGGGCGTACTGTTTCGTTTTTATTCCCAGTTCATCAAAAGCTTTAATTATAATGGTGGTGGAGGAACTTGCCAGCATGCCGCCGAGAAATAAACTATCGATAACTGACCACTTCATCCATCTGCCAAGCATATACCCGGTTACAGTTATAAAAATGATTTCTACAAACGCTGTTATTGAAGCCGCGCCGCCGACACGCACCAGCTTTTTAAAGCTAAACTCCAGGCCAAGGCTAAACAGCAAAAAAATAACTCCTATTTCGGCAAGAGTTTTTACATTAGCCGTATCTATCACCGTAGGTGTCAAGGATAAGTGAGGGCCAACCAAAAAGCCTGCGATGATGTAACCTAATACTAATGGCTGCTTTATTCTTTTAAATAGCATAGTAGTAATTGCAGCCGCAATCAATATCAATGCTAAATCCTCAATCAGGCTAGGTAAATGACCCATTTATTAATTTTAAACGTTTCCGTTCAAAAATATAATATTAATGGGTCATCTTTTAAACATTATATAAAAAAGGGAGAAATGATGTTGAAAATTTTTAAAAATTTACTTAGGGATTACAACTACTTTCATTTTCCCATTAAATTTGGTGAAATTGAGTAGCAGCAATTTCCAAAGCGATATTTTCTAATGGGAGGCTTAAATCGGGCTGCAATGAAAAAAATGTTCAGGTTTAAATCAATATTTTTCCAGGAAATTATTTTACGGATAACCTGCAAAACCAGTTGCGATAAACCAAACGGACTCTATTAAATGTCGAGGTAATTCATCAGGTTTTGGTAATTGACACTAATGTCGCTTTCAAATAATTCCTCTCCGGAATAGTAAGTAACTGAGTATTCATATCTTTCAAAAGAAGCAATAATTGTCGATATTTCTCTCTTGTTTATTTGCAAGGTAATTTGTAATAAAGAAGATGAAGGCAGTGGAGAAATATTTAAATGAAGTATGGTGGCGCCATCACTTTCTACGATGCTGTTGATTTCAGAAATGGCTAAACGGGTAGGCTCAATTTCCAAAACCACTAAAGCGCCAAATTCATTTGCTCCACAAAAATTTCCCATTGCATTTACCAGGTTAAAACCTCTTATGCTACCAATATATTCATGGGCATCATTTACCACAGGAATAATGTTGGTTCTATACAGATCAAATATGGGAACTGCCTTTAAAAAATGCTGGCTTGCATTAACTGATACCGGTATCAGCTCATTTTTAAAACTTTCAATGGTAGCTTTTACATTTTCTTTGTCTAAGAGGTCTTCTTCGCTGATGATACCCAAAAATTTTTCTTCAGATACTACAGGAAGATGAGTTACTTTAAAATCTCTCATTAACTGCAGCGCTTTTGCTATTGTATCCTGCAGTTGCAGCTGAGGGAGGGCATTATCAATAAGTTGCAGGGTAGTCATTATATAAATTATTTAATTTCCTTTACAACGGGTGTTAATTATTATAAAGACAAAAATAATCAATGAACTGTTGCAGCCTCCACTTTTAATTTTGAAATGAATGCGCTCAGAATTTTGTTGAATTCATCGGGCACCTCCATCATAGGGGCATGTCCGCATTTATCAATAAAATGAAGTTCGCTATTAGGAATCAGTTTATTGAATTCTTTTCCCACAAATGGGGGCGTAATCGTATCATTATTTCCCCAGATCAAACAGGTAGGCTGTTTTATCTGATTTAATTCATCACCCAAATTATTTCGTATGGCCGATTTTGCCAGGGAAATGATCTTGATCACTTTTATTCTGTTGTTGGTAATTTCAAAACATTCATTCACCAATTCATCTGTTGCCATAGCAGGATCGTAAAATGTCAGCTCCGTTTTTTTACGAATGTATTCCTTATTGCCTCTCTTAGGGTAACTATCGCCCATTGCACTTTCAAACAATCCGGAACTGCCCGTGAGAATTAATGATTTTACTCTTTCAGGATTTTTTAATACGTAAACCAGCGCTACATGACCGCCTAAAGAGTTTCCCAAAAGATGAATATTATTGTAATCACGGTGTTCAATAAATCTTTTCACAAACTTTTGTAAGCCACCAACTGTAGTATGCAAAAGATCAAGATCAAAAAGAGGTAGCATTGGAACGATCACTTTATTGGTTTTTTTGAAAAACTCAATAAGATGTTCAAAATTACTTAAGGCTCCAAATAGTCCATGAAGCAGCAGCAAGGGTTCGCCTTCGCCGATTTCAATAAATTTAAACTTTCCTTCTTGTTTTATTTGATATTCCATTGTTGCAGTTTCGAGAGACAGGATTTAATATACTGCCGGTTATTTATGCTAAAATAAATGTTTCTGCGCAAAATATCAGGTAAATAATTATTTGCGTACATATTCAGACAGCAAATTTGTGACCTATTTTTTCAAAAAAGGCTTGCAGGTCAGTAAACAATCCTTTAAATACCGGTATTATTTTTCCCAGGTTATCAATGACTTTTGGTCCCCATGGGGCTACAAAATCGTGAACAGATGAAGCAGCAACCACCTCCGGTTTTAATAAATAAGTTTTTTCAGCAAAGAATAAAATAACACTGAAAATAATTGTGTAAAGAATACCATAAAGCAAAATACCACCCAGTTTATCAAGCCAGCCAAGCATGATCAGAGACATCGTTTTTTGAAGAATCCTGGCGCCGATATTTATAAGGAAAACTACTATAATAAATACAAGTAAAAAACTAACTACAGGAAGCCATTTAGCAGATGCGCCGGTGGAATTCTCTAAATGATGCGCAACCAGGGCAGATAGTTTTAAAGCCGCTGCAAGGCCGATAATGAAAGCGATCAAAGAAAAAATGCCTATAATAAAACCTTTACTGAATCCTTTAAAAATGGCGATGATCATTACAATAAAATAAGCGACATCAATGATCATGTTAGATTAAGAATTTAGAATATTTAGCTAAAGACATCCGGATCAACGAATGGACCGTTGCAAAATAGAAACCAGATCATTTAATAGGTTTTTCGGTGGCTATGATGTAAAAACCACTGTTGGGAATTCCTTATTTTGACAACATTCTGTTCACTATTGTTGCAATTGTTTTCCCGTCTGCTTTTCCGGCGAGTTGTTTATTGGCTATTCCCATTACTTTACCCATATCAGCATGAGAAGAAGCGCCGGTTTCGTTTACTATTTTACTAATTATTTCTTTTAATTCTTCTTCACCCATTTGTTTTGGTAAAAATTTTTCTATTATTTCAATCTCCTCTCTTTCTTTTACTGCAAGGTCTTCACGGTTTTGCTTTTCGTAAATTTCCAATGAATCTTTTCGCTGTTTTACCAGTTTTTGAAGCATCTTGATTTCATCATCTTCTTTTATTTCCCCACTAAAGCCTTCGGCAGTTTTCGCGTTGATGATTGCGGATTTTATTGCCCGCAATGAACGTAAAGATTTCTCATCTTTCGCCAGCATAGCGGCCTTTAAATTAGTCATTACTTTTTGTTCTAAACTCATGTTTGTTATTTTTTACGATATCAGGTATAAGGTTATAAATCAATTATTAAACATTCAACAATGAAACAATGAAACAATTCAACCAGTAACCCAATTAACCAATTAACTATTCTTCTCCACCTCTTTTTCCATAAACTTTTTATGAAATTGTTGCGCGAACGATTTTATGTCAGCCGCTATTTCTGCATTTTGCGTAGCTCTCTGAAAGGTGTCGGCCATGGTTACAAATACCTGGTAATAAAAATCAGCCATTTCATCTACCATCATATCTTTTGTCCAAAGATCTATTCTCATCGCCGATTTTTCAACGCTATCCCAAAGCGCCAAAAACATTGCTTTTGCTTTTTGTGTTTCTTCGGCGGTGCTACCCGTCGCATTCCAGGTAATATTTTGAGGCACTTTTTCCTCATCAAGAAGGACTTTGATATTAATATTTGATTCTGTCATAATTGGGTGCAAATTTAATAATATAAAAGAAAATTTTAGATTTTAGATTTTCTGGTTTTAGATATGTTAAGTAAGCCAAAATGTTTATTGATTTTTTTGATAAGAATAAAAACCAATGTTCCCTTCGAAAACAAGGAACTGTTTTTACTGTTAAATTTATCTTCAAATTGAACAACCGTTCATAAAATTTTCCCTGCCTATTAAATGTCATTTAGTAATTTTCCACCTCAATTTAATTTTTATGATTGTTTTTATGAAAAGAATATTACCGCTTTTTTTGTTTTTTATTTGTGTTAATACACAATTAAATGCTCAAAGAAAAATACAGGATGATGTGGCAGATGCTAAATCCGATAAGCCGCTCGAAATGAACCGGATGGTGAAGCTTGATTCATCCGTAACCACAAGAAATACAATTACCATTAAAGGGCAAGTGGTTCCTTATACCGCTACGGCAGGCACTTTGCCACTTTGGGACGAAGATGGTAAAGCAATCGCTTCCGTTTTTTATACCTATTACGTAAGAACCGATGTTAAAGATAGAGCAACAAGGCCTTTGGTTATTTCTTTCAATGGCGGACCAGGCACTCCTTCTGTTTGGATGGAAATTTGATACACCGGCCCGCGAATTTTAAATGTGGATGATGAAGGTTACCCTGTGCAGCCATATGGATTGCACGATAACCCATATTCTATTTTAGATGTTGCTGATATTGTTTATGTTGATCCGGTAAACACGGGTTTTTCGAGAAAAGTAGGTAAGGATATTCCTGACTCAAAATTTTATGGTGTAAATGCCGATATAAAATACCTTGCCGAATGGATCAATACTTTTGTTACGAGAAATAACCGTTGGGCATCGCCAAAATATTTAATCGGCGAAAGCTATGGCACCACAAGGGTTTCAGGTCTTGCGCTGGAATTGCAAAATGCGCAATGGATGTATCTTAATGGTGTGGTGCTGGTTTCTCCCACCGATTTAGGAATTGAAAGAAGCGGCCCGGTGGATGAAGCATTAATGTTACCTTATTTTTCCGCTACGGCATGGTATCACAAAGTGCTTCCGGCTGATCTTCAGAATAAAGACCTCACCGATATGTTGCCTGAAGTGGAAGATTTTACCATCAATCAATTGATTCCGGCGCTTGCAAAAGGAAGTTCGTTGAGCGATGCGGATAAAAAACAAATTGCCGCAAAAATGTCGCGGTATTCCGGCTTATCAGAAACAGTAATTTTGCAACATAATCTTGATATTCCGGCTAACTTTTTTTGGAAAGAATTGCTTCGTGATAAAGGATTTACAATTGGGCGGCTTGACAGCCGTTATCGCGGAATAGACAGGCAGGATGCCGGTGACAGACCTGATTACAATGCTGAACTTACTTCGTGGCTACATTCTTTTACGCCAGCTATCAATATTTATTTAAGGGAAGAATTGAAATATAAAACGGACTTGAAATACAATATGTTCGGTTCGGTATGGCCATGGGATAATAAAAATAACCGTACAGGAGAAAACCTTCGCCAGGCAATGGCCGAAAATCCCTTTCTGCACCTGATGGTTCAATCGGGATATTATGATGGCGCTTGCGATTTTTTTAATGCAAAATATAGCTTGTGGCAGATGGATCCGGGAGGAAAGTTGAAGGACCGCATTAGCTGGCATGGCTTCCGCAGCGGACATATGATGTATATACGCAAGGCGGATTTGTCGGTAGCAAATGACGAGCTTAGGGACTTTATTAAACTATCTACCGTTAAGCCGGGTGAAGCAGCAAAATTTTAGCATTCATAAGG
>JBDTEK010000191.1:0-5042 GCA_039922575.1 Ginsengibacter sp. | reverse complement strand
AAACAATGTTGAATAAATAATGACTATAGTTCAATCTATTATCATTGCCATAGTAGAAGGCCTTACGGAATTTATTCCTATTTCTTCTACAGGACACATGATCATCACAGGGAAAATACTTGGTGTTCCTGAAACTGAATTCACTAAAGTTTTTACTATTGCCATCCAATTAGGCGCTATTTTAGCAGTGGTTGTTTTATACTGGAAAAAATTTTTTGATTTATCCAATTGGCAGTTTTACATTAAATTATTGATAGGCGTACTTCCTGCAATAATCCTTGGATTGTTATTTTCAAAAAAAATAGATGCGCTTCTGGAAAGTACCACCACCGTCGCCATTGCCTTATTGGCTGGGGGTATTATCTTAATTTTCGTTGATAAATTTTTTACGCGGCCGCGAATAAATTCTGAAAAACAAGTTTCTTTTTCCAGTTCTTTCTTCATCGGAATATGGCAATGCCTGGCGATGGTTCCGGGTGTTAGCCGTAGTGCGGCTTCCATTATTGGAGGTATGCAACAAAAATTAACAAGAAGCGCCGCAGCGGAGTTTTCGTTTTTTTTGGCAGTTCCTACCATGTTGGCGGCTACTGGATACAAGCTATTGAAATATTATATGGGAAGCGGAGGGTTTAGCAGAGAAGAAATGAAACTGCTTGCTATAGGAAATGTAATAGCTTTTGTGGTGGCCATGATCGCTATTAAATTTTTCATTGATTTCTTAAAGAAACACGGATTTCGTATATGGGGAATCTACAGGGTAATTTTAGGAATCATTCTTCTGATACTGATTTATCAAGGACACATAGCTCCATAAGCCTTTTACCTTGTTATAAGATGTGTTAACAATCCATCTCTTAATTTAGGTTCAAACCAGGTACTTTTTGGAGGCATCACATTTCCGGTATCAGCTATATCGAATAATTGCTGAATTGTTACCGGAAAAATACTGAAAGCGATCTTCATTTCGCCGCTATCAACTCTTTTCATAAGCTCACTTACACCTCTTATTCCCCCTACAAAATCTATCCGGGTATCTGTACGCTGGTCCTTAATTCCTAAAACCGGTTCAAATAAATTATTCTGTAAAATAGAAACATCCAATGTATTTACAGGATCGGTCGCAAAAGTGCCATCCAAAGCTGTAAGCTTGTACCATTGGCCATTTAAGTACATCCCAAAATTATGAGGTTCACCAGGAACGTATTCTTTATCAACTTTATCTAAAGAAAAATTTTTATTTATTTTATCTAAAAATTCCTTTTCGGTTAATCCATTTAGGTCTTTTACTAAACGGTTATAATCCATTATTTTCAACTGGCTCGCCGGGAATAAAGTAGATAAAAAATGACCGGCTTCTTCATTATCAGATAACTGGTATTTTACTCTGGCAGCCGATGCTACCCGGTGATGACCGTCGGCTATATAAGTACAATCAACTTCGGTTTTAAAAATCTCTGTAATTCTGTCAATTAATTTTTCATCGCTGATAACCCAAATCATGTGCTGTATTTCATCATCTGCGAAAAAACTATATACGGGGCTTTTATCCGTTTTCCATTTTTCCATTATACTATTTAACTCTTCAACATCTTTGAAAGCCAAAAAAACATTACCCGTTTGGGCCCCGGTTGCTTTTATATGATTGACGCGGTCCAATTCCTTTTCGGGCCTGGTAAATTCATGTTTTTTTATCAACCCATTTTCATAGTCATCCACTGAGCTGCAACATACCAAACCAGTCTGTGATCTTTCATTCATAGTCAACTGGTAAATATAGTAGCAAGGTTTGCTTTCATTAAAAAGGACCGGACGACTGATAAAGGCGTCTAAGTTTTCTTTCGCCTTCTGATAAACTGCGCTACTATGAATATCTGTATTTGCCGGAAGATCAATTTCACTTTTGGTAATGTGTAAAAAAGAATAAGGATTGCCTTCAGCTTCCACTTTAGCCTCTTTGCTGCTCAATACGTCGTAAGGACGCGATGCTACTTGTTTTGCAAATTGTGGCTCGGGTCTCAAAGCTTTGAAAGGAGAAATAGAAATCATGTATATTAAATTTTTATACTGGAAATGCAATAATCTTTTGTAAGGGTTGCAAATATAATCAATCAATGATTAATTCGGATTTCACGATTGAGTCGGGTGCAATTCAAATTCCTCCTGCTTATTTAAAGTTGCCAATCTTGCAAAAAGTATTTATGAGTGCAGGAATGAAGTTTTTAAGGTCGGCAACTTTTGCGACAATTTCGAAAGACACCCATTGAGCTTACTATTCAATTTATTTTATCTTAATGAAATTATTATCCTATGAGTTGAAAAAAATAAGCTTCAATCGGCTTGTATTAATTGATATTTTGGCGGCTATCATCATTTAGCTTCCCACAAAGTTTTTTCCAAAAAAAATAACCTGTTATAAATATTAGTCTTTTCGCTTTCCTATTCCTGCGGAAAAATGATTATGGTTTCAAATTAAACGAAGTTTTTCCCTCCGCAGTTGAATAAAAAATTATCCGCAATAAAATAAAATAACATTCCCATGATAAATATTTCAAAAGGAAAAAATATTTTTAAACTACAATTCAAGTCCTGTAAATCTCCTTCCGATTATTTTGAAATGCCCCCGCATTGCCTGATTATCGTATGCTGGTACCATTGAAAGCACAAATTAATAGTCTCTTATTTTTTGTTGGCATCATCTTCATTTTATAAAATAAAAAAAACAATCATGAAAAAGTTCATTCTAAAATCGGCAATTGCAGTCATTGTTATGATGGCTTGCATTCAAACAATTTCGGCTCAATCTGATAAGCCATACTCAAACGGGCCACTTTGGCAAGTACAATTTATTCATACTAAACCAGGCATGACCGCTCTTTATTTAAAAAACTTAAGCGCCGGATGGATTAAAGAAATGCGTGCTGCCAAAGACCAGGGCTACATAATGGATTACAAAGTGCTTTCAGGGGAACCCGGTTCTGAAAATGACTGGGATTTGATGTTGATGTACGAAATAAAAAATTACGCTATGCTGGATGGCGCCGAAGAAAAAATGGATGCTCTAGCTAAAAAAGTTTTTGGAGCTGAAGATACCCAGCACGCACAAGCTGTGTCAAGAAACGACTTACGCACTTTACAGGGAGGAAAATTAACGCAGGAATTAGATTTCAAATAAATCTGTTTACTTTTTTTTAAATCAATAACTCACTTTCAAGTTGGGTTATTGATTTTTATTTTTTATACCCCGCTAAGGATAATAAAAGCGAATGATTTAGCTGTAAAAATCATTGATTTATCTCATGTTGATTAGAGGTTAATAATCTAATAAGATTGTCTATTAATGTTACAATCCTCTATTAAAGGTTGACGATGGATTAAAGCTTTCAATCAAATCAATCCCTCGAAACATCCGGCAATACCGGCAAACTTTCATTTCCGGTTTCATTCACCGATTGAATCGCGAAGAAATAATTATCTTTTGAGAAAGGCAAAGTGATCTTATTTTCCAGAGTAAAAATTTTCTTTTGCCAAACCGGACTTGTTGTTTCTCTCATTAAAATATAATATCCTTTTACTTTTCCGCTTTTGGGAGCCTTCCACGAAAGGGAAGTGCTGTTGGATAAGGTTTTTACTTCAATTTTCACCTCTTCCGGCACGGAAGGTGCTTTAGCAAGATTGGCAAGATTACATAAATTTAAAGCAGTGTTTTTTCGCAAATATTCAAAATCAATATGCTCAGGTACATCACCATAATGTACTCCCTTTTCTACCCGCACATCCTGATGTTGGCGCGTAAAATTTTCGTTCATCTCAGTAATTCTCACCGCTGTAAATCCATTTTGTAAATAAGGCAAATGGTCGCCGCCTCTTAAAAAACGATCAGTTCTATAAACCATTACCACTTCAAGGTTATCAACATAACGCTCTCCGATTTCTTTTACATAACGTGCTAACTCCCTTGATCTGCTATCATTTTCCAAACCGAGCGACATTATTTTCTTAATACTTTTTTCAGTTTCATACGCAGGAATTCCTTCACTGAAAACGCGCACCTTGGTATTGTTAATAATGTTGGTTTCATTGCTGTTATTGCTTCCCATAATATCATTATTAAGAACCGCTTCTATGTTCCGGTTTTCCTTTTTTGCGTTATTAGCCATAAAAGTGGAACCTAATAAACCCTGCTCTTCACCACTTACGGCAACAAAAATAATTGTTGCCGGAAAAGAATGTTTCGACATGATTCTTGCACATTCCAAAACGGCTGAAGTGCCACTTCCATCATCATTTGCGCCAGGCGCATCCCCGGCTCTGTCCATCACATCGCTCCGCCTGCTATCCAGGTGACCGCTGATAATAAATATCCGGTTATCATTCGGATCGATTCCTTTTAATGTGGCCATTACATTCCCTAAAACAAAAGGGATATCTACCCGTTTACCGTTGGGCTGAAGAGTGGTGGTATCAATAAATGCCGTTAATCTGCCGGAGGAATTTTTAGCGAATTCATTAAATTTTTGCAGAACCCAGTTTCTTGCTGCACCTATTCCTCTTTTCTTATCCGTTTGCGTACTCAAAGTATTTCTTGTTCCAAAAGAAACTAAAGTATTGATGTAAGATCGCAAAGAATCAGGCGAAACTTCCGAGACCATCTGAGCTATCTCCGGATCACGATAAATAGTAGTTTGAGAAAAAAGTCCGTTGGATATAAAAAGAGTTGTAATAAATAATAGATATTTCATAAAAAGGCTTTTTAATTTCATCTTTGTTTACCACTAATGGCTCAATATATTTTTAAAAACTGATTCATCAGTTAAGATAATTGTCTTGTCTATGGCTTTTAATTTCATTTCAAGAATGCTCATTTCATAAGATTTAATAAATCAAATTTATGGAATAAAATGAAGCAACAGTGTTGATCTGGCTCCGGGAAAAAATTGCAAAGAAATTGATTTTTACATTAAATCTCAAATATGAGATTAAGGAAATTGGGTGCATTTTAAGATGTTGCAAAGGTTGCCAACCTCAAAAACTTCGCTCCTATA
>JBDTEK010000190.1:0-4836 GCA_039922575.1 Ginsengibacter sp. | reverse complement strand
TAGGAATTCCTCAAGCAGAGATGCGTACCGGTGGTGAATATGTTTTAAATATGCAGATGGGTGGATTATTATTAGGAGGTATCATTTGGGGAGTTATTGGAGATAAATATGGGCGTATCAAAGTCCTTTTTGGATCTATTCTCCTTTATTCATTTGCTAATATGGCCAATGCCTTTGTTTATAATATTCACAGTTATGCAGTCATTCGTTTTTTATCGGGCGTTGGATTGGCTGGGGAATTAGGAGCCGGAATTACGCTTGTAAGCGAAAGCATGGATAAAAATAAAAGGGGCTATGGCACTATGTTGGTAGCTGCAATTGGCGTACTGGGAGCTTTAGCCGCTTTTTATGTGGCTACTCATTTCGATTGGCGGCATGCTTATATTGTGGGTGGTGTAATCGGGCTTTTTTTACTGGCCTTGCGAATAGGCACATTTGAATCGGGATTATTTAAATCCACACCAGCCAGCAATATTAAAAAGGGAAAGCTGAGTATGTTGTTTGCCAACCGTGAGCGGCTGTTGAGGTATATTTATTGCCTGCTCATCGGACTTCCAATTTGGTTTGTGGTAGGTATTTTCGTTACTCAGGCCCCCGAGTTTGGAAGGGCGCTGGGTGCGCCGGAAACTTTGAGCGCAGGCAAAGGTATTTTATTCACTTATCTCGGAATTTCCTTAGGGGATGTTTTTGCAGGGCTATTTGCACAAATCACAAAATCCAGAAAACTTGCTGTCTTCATTTTCCAGGTTTTAATAATGATCAGTTGTGCCTGGTACTTAAGCAGCACCGGAATTACGGAAGAAAAATTTCATTGGCTGGCTTTTTTTATGGGACTGGGAGTTGGCTATTGGGCTACTTTTGTTACAATTTCCTCTGAACAATTTGGCACCAACCTGCGCGCCACTGTAACTACTACGGCCCCTAATTTTGTAAGAGGCGCATTAATTCCGAGTACTTTTCTGTTTGAATTTTTTGTCCATCGTTTTAATATTATTACCGCCGGTTACATAATGATTTTCGGATTGACAGCCATAGCCATATTTGCGCTTACACAACTGAAGGAGAGTTTTAATAAAGATTTGGATTATTGGGAACATTAAAAGCTTTAATAAAACAACCAACCAGGGTCAAAGAAGACTTCTGATTATTTATTATTTGATTAATACCATTTTGCATCGGAATTTTAGGTTATAAAATAAAAACTCCATTCGCGGAAAATTCTTATTATTTTTAATCTATTCATTTACGGTAAAGCAACCCTTCAATTTTGTAAGAATTGTGAAAATAAAAAATATGAAAAATCCTTCTTCTACTACAATTGCTATAATCATTTTCGCAATCATTATTGGGTTTTTCGGAGCTAATCAAATTTTAAATGCCGACCGCATGGTAGCTAATGCACCTAAATTTTTGCCGGGAGCAAAAGTTTTTGTTTACCTGTCTGGTATTGGATTATTATTAGGCGCTGTTGCTTTTATAATAGACCGCTTTGCAAAACCTGCCGGACTTTTAGTTGCATTTATATTAATAGTAATTGTGCTTTCGGTTCACATTCCGGGAATAATCAATGGTGAAAGCGTCAAAGTAAAAATGTTGTTTCTGACCAACGGATTAAAAGATACTGCAATGGCTATGGGCGCAATTGTAATTGGAAATTTGTCAAAGCATTAGTACTAAAAGTTAACTTATTTTTTTTATTAACACATAGGAAACGATTGATCCTACCCATTTAAAAAGTAAATTTGTTGAAAGCAGATTCCGTATGACAGCAAACTGCATTTAGACATAAAATCCTCAAAACGATACAAAAAATACTTTTTAAGAGAACTGCGAAATTATTCGCTAAAATTTTAATCTACAGATGCAACCTGTCATAAATTATATGCCTACTGCAAAACAAATATTATCCTTCCCATTTATTGCAATTATTAAATTGTACCAATGGATTATTTCTCCCTGGTTAGGCCCAAGTTGCCGCTATACACCTACCTGTTCCCAATATGGGTTGGAAGCATTTAAAAAGTATGGCCCGGTAAAAGGATTTTGGTTGACGGTAAAAAGAATTGCAAGGTGCCATCCATGGGGAGGCCACGGACACGATCCTGTTCCCTAATTTGATCTGGTGATTTCCATCTGATCGAGTGAGATTATTACTCTAAAGTTATTTTGATTCAACGGTGGAATTCTTGATGATTTTTTTCATTGGATCCGGTGGAGTGGAAGATAGATTTCCATCTTCATCCACATAAGCATACATGCTTTCAGAACTCTGACCGCTTCCCTGATGTTCTTTACGATACAATCTTCTCTCTGCTTTGTCTTTCTGAATTTGCCGTTTTTTCTTTTCTCTTTCTTTTTTATTCCATGTTTCTGCCATAATATTAACGCTTTAGTTTAGAATAATGTAATGATTAGTAAATATGATATAAGCAATTCACTTTATTGAATTACCCTAAGAATTACCAAAAGTTCTTTTTCAAAGATCACGAAGGTACGATTTTTATTGAGGGCATCATTGTTAAGGTTCATTAGAAAAAATTTAAAAATGCTGAAAAGCTTGCCATCCATAAAAATTTCGTTCTTATACTTAAAAACCCTATTTCCAGGGTCGGCGACCTTTAAAAAGAACCTTTGGTTAGAAGCAACAATTTGGATTTGTGCCCTCTTATAAGGTTTCTAAAATGCTCTGTTAGCAATTAATTATGAAGCCAGGAATTTTATCAAGCCGGTAAAAATGGTGCACAACTTTGAATTATTTTTTTGATACTGCCTGAAATGGATTCGTGAGGTCAAAGAAAAACCGCTGCCAAAAGAGACAGCGGTTAAAATCTTTAATTTTAAAGAAAATTCTGCTTATGCTTTCTCAAAAAGCTCAGTTACCTTTTTCCAGTTTACTATATTCCAAAAAGCATCAAGATAATCTGCTCTTTTGTTTTGATATTTTAAATAATATGCGTGTTCCCAAACATCTGCACCTAATATGGGAGTGGCTTTACATTCAGCTACATCCATCAACGGATTGTCCTGATTGGGTGTTGAACAGATAGATAACTTTCCATTATCGACAGCAAGCCATGCCCAACCACTGCCGAACCTGCTTGCACCTGCAGCATTAAACTTCTCTTTCATTTGTTCAAAAGATCCAAATGAATCGTCAATTGCCTGAGCTAATTTGCCATCAGGTTTTCCGCCGCCGTTAGGTGATAATATTTCCCAAAAGAAGCTATGATTCCAATGGCCACCAGCATTATTACGAACTGCAGGGCTAATTTTTCCTGCATTTTTAACTAATTCATCAAGCGATTTATTTTCATTTTCGGTTCCTGCAATTGCTTTGTTAAGGTTATTAACATAACCTCCGTGATGCTTATCATGATGTATTTGCATGGTAAGTTTGTCAATGTGTGGCTCAAGCGCATCATAATCGTAAGGAAGAGCCGGTAATGTAAATGCCATAATATTTATTTTAAAAGTGAATAATTATAAGAGTTCCAAATTTACTAAGTATCTGTTAGATAAAAAGGAAGAATTACCAAATTAGCAAATCATTTAATTGGTAATTATCTTTTTCTCTTAAAAAATTCTTTCATTAAAACAGCACCTTCTTCTCCAAGAACATTGTTTTTAATTTTTGTTTTCGGATGTAATATCTTTTTTCCCGGATGTAAGGATAAACCACCGTGCTTTTCATCTGAAGCTCCATAAACCACTTTGCCAATTTTGCTCCAGTAAAGGGCGCCACAACACATAGTGCACGGTTCAATGGTTACATAAAGAGTAGCATCCGGCAAATATTTTGATCCCAAATAACTAAATGCGGAAGTTAGTGCGATAATTTCTGCATGAGCCGTGGAATCCTTCAACATTTCTACCTGATTATATCCCCTGGCCATAATTTTATTTTGCATCACAATAACACAACCTATAGGTACCTCGCCAGCCTCTAAGGCTTTGTGGGCTTCTTTTAATGCCTGTAGCATGAAATGTTCATCCGTATTTTCCATTGACTTTCTTTATTCTTTAAATTTTTGGAAAGTTCCACAAATCTTTTGAAAAGTTATCAACTAACAAAAGATACCCATATGGAAACGCGTAACTTTAAAGATCAATGCTTTTTTTCTAAAAAATTTTATCGTCTATCCTTCTCATGTTATCGTTACAATCACTAAAAGATTTTTTTCAAAACGGCGCTACGCTTTCTTATGAATTTAGAAAACAGCAACTGGAAGCGCTGATGCAATCCATAATAAAATATGAAGAAGAAATTAATGCAGCATTGTATAGTGATCTTAAAAAGAGTAAGGAAGAAACATGGTCATCCGAAACGGGCTTGCTTCTGAAAGAAATAAAATACGCTATTAAAAATTTATACCGTTGGATGAAACCGAAAAAAGTTTCAACCGGATTACTTACTTTTCCTTCTTCTGCCAAAAGCTACCGCGATCCTTTAGGCGTTGTACTTATTATTTCTCCCTGGAATTATCCATTACAATTATTACTGGTTCCGTTAACCGGCGCTATCGCTGCAGGTAATTGTGTGGTTTTAAAACCTTCCGAACTGGCGCCGGCTACTGAAAAAATTCTGGTAAAAATTATTGAAGAAACCTTTTCGGAAGATTATGTGAAGATAGTGACAGGGAATGGGGCAGAAGTTATTCCGGAAATGATGGCCAACTTCAAATTCGATCATATTTTCTATACCGGAAGCTCCATTGTAGGAAAGGAAATTTATAAATTAGCAGCGAACGATTTGATCCCGGTTACACTGGAACTTGGAGGCAAAAGCCCTTGCATAGTAGAAGCTGACGCAGATATAAAGGTGGCAGGCAAGCGAAT
>JBDTEK010000189.1:0-5104 GCA_039922575.1 Ginsengibacter sp. | reverse complement strand
AGGCAAATAGTAAATGCAAATGAAAGTAGTCCTAAAATATTAGTGATGGGGAAAGACAATGTCAGCTCCTCGGCGTTGGCTGATGAGCTGGAAGGCGTGATGCGCTCGATAAGAAAATTAAGCCCTACGGAATCAGATAATTTTACTTTAAATCAAATAACCAGTTTCAGCGATAAAGTAAGTTCGCTGTTTTCTAACATCAATTTGGGCGGTTGGGCCATTGGTCTGCTGAGCCTCGTCGTAGGCGCTTTCGGGATTGCCAACATCATGTTTGTAACAGTGAAAGAACGCACCTCAATGATTGGATTAAAAAAAGCGATCGGAGCAAAACGGAGAAGCATCCTTTCAGAATTTTTATTGGAAGCAGCTATCATTTGTATCCTTGGCGGATTGATAGGATTATTACTGGTTTTTTTGCTCACCGTTATTCTAACAAATGTTTTTAATTTTCCTGTTTATATTTCTACGGGTATCCTTACACTCGCTATTTCTATTTGTATCTTTATCGGGATTTTATCTGGAATTATCCCCGCTTATATCGCTTCACGCCTCGACCCGGTAGTGGCTATCAGATCATAATTTGTCCCTTAACTTTGCCTGAAAAAAATAAACTGATTTCTTTAAAATAAAATTTTTAAAGTAAAAAATTATGGTAACTATTCTTGCTATTGAATCTTCCTGTGATGAAACTGCCGCAAGCGTTTGCCGGGATGGCATTATTTTAAGTAATATAATTGCAAGCCAAAAGATACATGAGCAATATGGCGGTGTGGTTCCTGAATTGGCATCAAGAGCGCATCTGCAATCCATCATTCCGGTGGTACACGAATCCTTGAAAAAGTCCAAAATGGAATTAAGGGATATAGATGCTTTTGCTTTTACACAATCGCCCGGTTTGATAGGTGCATTGCTCGTAGGAGCTGAATTTGCAAAATCTCTTTCATTGGCTTTTAATAAACCACTAATAGCTGTACACCACATGCAGGCGCATGTTTTGGCTAATCTTATTCAATCTCCCGAAAGAAAAAATCTCATTCCATCATTTCCATTTTTATGCCTGACCGTTAGTGGCGGACACACACAAATCGTTGTTTGTCATTCACCTTTAAACCAGGAAATTATTGGTAAAACTCTCGATGATGCAGCAGGCGAAGCCTTTGATAAATCTGCTAAAATATTAGGCCTTCCATACCCTGGTGGCCCACTAATAGATAAATACGCTAAAACAGGAAATCCGAAAAAATACAAATTTCCTGAACCAAAAATAGATGGGCTCGACTTTAGTTTCAGTGGATTGAAGACCGCATTTTTATATTTTATCCGCGACGAAAAATTAAAAAATGAAAATTTCGTTGAAGAAAATATAAATGATATCTGCGCCTCAATTCAATTACGCATTGTTTCTATCCTGCTAAATAAATTAAAAAAAGCTTCCTTTGAAACAGGCATAAAAGAAGTATGCATAGCTGGTGGAGTAAGCGCCAATACAGGTTTAAGAACAGCATTTGAAAAAGAAGGAGCAGCACAAGGATGGAACACTTATATTCCTCCATTTGAATATTGCACTGATAACGCAGCGATGATTGCCATTACCGCCTATTTTAAATTCAATGCAGAAATTTTTGAAGATTTTTCTGTGGTTCCATCGGCAAGAACCGCTTAGGGTAGAAATAAAAATAAAAAAAACGCCGAAATAAAAATAATACCACTTTTATCGTTACGGGAATAAATCAACTTTCAACCAACAAATTGTCCAACACTTATTTCCAATTCAAACATTTTAAAATTGATCAGAATAAAAGCGCCATGAAAGTGTGTACAGATTCTTGTCTGTTTGGCGCATGGGTGGCGGATAAGATTGAAAAAAAAAGGATAACCCCAAAAACTACATTGGATATTGGTTCCGGCACAGGATTATTAAGTTTAATGCTGGCACAAAAATCAAAGGCAAATATCTATGCAATTGAAATCGATAAAAATTCATTTGAACAAACAAAAGAAAATTTTATTTCTTCAAAATGGCAACAACAATTGAATGTATATCACTCAGATATTAAAGAATGGAAACACGATTTAAAATACGATCTTATCATTTCCAATCCACCATTTTTTTGAGAATGACTTAATCAGCGAAGCAAAATCTAAAAATGTAGCTAAACACCACGCAGGATTATCTTTTAATGAATTGATCCAATCTATAAAAAACAATTTGACAATAGATGGAAATTTTGCTGTTCTTCTACCCTATCACAGAATTAAGTACTTTATAGATGTTGCGATCGAAAACAATTTCTATCCTGAAGAAGAAATGTTGGTGAAGCAAACCCAAAAACACAATTACTTCCGGGGAATGTTACTATTTGGAACAAAAAAAATGATAGTAAACTACAATGAAATAGAAATTAAAAATAAAAACGGAAAATATTCATCCCAATTTCAGAATCTGTTGAAGGATTATTATTTGGAATAAGCGTGAAGTATAGCATTCAACTTTCAGCTTCGAGTATGAAGATTGAGCACTTCTGCTCCACGTCATTGCGGAAAACTTCGCGGTTGCGAGGCAATCTCGCTGAGTTTTGTGCCAACCTCAATAGTTGATGGATATTCAAACCTTTTAAAATTTAACTAACCAACATCTGCACCTGCATATTCTTTCATATAATCATACAAAGCCGTTAATTCACCATCTTTCACAATGGTCGCACGTTCAATAATCACAGAGCCGGTTTCGGAAAGTAAGCCATCTAATACAAATTTTATTAATTGTTCACCAAAAAATCTCGAAGCATCTCTTGGTAATTCGTTAGGTAAATTTCCAACAGCCATCACATCCACGGATTCATCCAGGTATGGTTTAGTAATTATTTCAGTCAGTTTATGTACTCCATATATAGGATCTTCGATCGTAGCATCTCCCATATTGCACGGCACAGATCCATGCTGGTCATCAGAAATATCAGCAATGGTATTCATCCTGAAATTTTTATTTTTCAAATCTTCCATTTCAAAAAGGCGCGGAATATTTTTTTCCCAATACACACCATTCATTAAAATATCAGTCTTAAAAATATAATCATGAAACAAGCATTTATATCTTTCAGGATATTCATGAAATTCATTACGGTCATATTGGCCTGTACTCTTATTTACATAAAGATCTGCTCCTTTTAAATGAACATAAGCAGGATAAGTAAACTCTGTTGATTTATATTCTTCAGGTTCTGTTTCATGAATTTCCATCAGATTCATAACTTCCGTAATTCCGTGCGCCACCCTGCCGCTTCCGGTTATTGCAATCTTTACATGTGGGAGTTTTAATCCAAAATAAGTATGTATTAATTGTTGAAAGTTTTTTTGCTTATAAACTCTTTCAAGTGTAAAAGTACCGGTCCGGTTTCCATAAGCCATCATTCCATTGTGAGCGCCAACTACGCCGGCAAAAAAACCAAAACCTATAAGACGTGTACCATCTTCGTGTTCCAGGCATTCATAATCAATGAGTGTAATTTTTTTACGGATTATAGTTTTTAAAAGATTTTGATTATAAGATTGCATCTTTTTGGTGTGCGAAAAAAAGAAATAAATTTTCCCCGGAATCAACATGTCCGCGGGCACTTCTTTTATACCAAAAAATACATCACATTCACTTACATCTTCTTTCACTTCTATACCTGCAGCCGTATAATCACTGTCTTTAAAACACCTCGTTTCAGAATGTTGTACTATAATAGTGATATTTTTATTTTCCTGAACCCACTTGCATTGTTGAGGAATAAGCGCCACGCGGTTGTCTGAGGGAATCTTTCCTTCCCTGATTAATCCTATTTTGAGCATCCTGTGTGTTTTTTTGAATTGAGCGAATTTACTATTTCCCGCTTACAAATTTTAGGTTGAAAAAACGAATTCATTTTTACGTAAAGAATCCCACCTTACAACACGTTCTTAGAAAAGTGAGAAAAGGGTTTCTATACCTATTCAAATAATAGAATTGACCTTAATTTTTCCGGCAACAATCTTATCAATTTCAAAAGTTTTAAATTTGAAAAACAAAACTCCTGTGGAAAACCGGCGAATAGTGTGCGAATTTACGATGGTAATTCATGTTGGAGAAAAAACGAAACTTTCCACCCATGTGTTTTGCTAACAAAGAAAAAAAACGGCAATATCATGAAACTTGACCATGTTGTTTATTTTACCAATAGTACACCTCTGCAAATTGTAGCAGAACAACAAAAGCTGGGACGGCATGCTGTTGTAGGCGGACATCACGAAAAATGGGGAACTCAAAACGCCCTCATGTATTCGTACAATGCATACGTTGAATGGTTGTCAGTAGAGAGAAAGGATATCGCAAAAAAAGCAAGTCATCCTCTTACAGATTTGCTTCTTTACGACCTCGAAACTGGCGAAGGATGGGGAACTCTTTGTATTTCTGTAGAAGGTATTGAACAATTCAATCTGGAAATTAAAAAGAAAGGATTTCTTACATCCGGTGTGTTTGCCGCCGAACGAAAAACACCCGAAGGACAAGTGCGGAAATGGAGAATGCTTTTTATTGACCAACCGTTATTGGATCAGTTGCCGTTACCGTTTTTTATTGAATGGGAGGAAGCGGAAAATGTTCGTTTTGCGAAGTTGCGTAAAGATGGCGTCTTCCTGGCAGCCAATGAGAATCTTGAAATTAGGGAATGTGTGTTTCGAGTGGAAGATCCGTCGAAAGAAATAATAAAATGGGCAAATCTTCTATCACAAAAGATCAGTGATTTCAACCTCATCATCTTATCAAATGTTGTGTTTAAATTTATAACGCCATCTAAAAATGGCAAAGAAAGATTGTCTGATCTTATCATCGAGACTATCAAGAAGACGTAAAACTATTGCTGTTAGAGAGTATCTGTAATCTGCAACTGGTGTATGTTTAAAGGAAAACTGATAGTGTCTTACTAATCTGAATCCGCTATCATCAAAAAAAAAAATTCCAGGATTTTTTTTAGCATTTGTAAATAAAATCTGAAATTTCAATTCAATGCTATTTATAATAAAACTCTCTATCTCGAAAATGATTTAGTTATTGAATTGGTACCTTTATTATTATAAGAAAGAC
>JBDTEK010000188.1:0-7099 GCA_039922575.1 Ginsengibacter sp. | reverse complement strand
ATAATGGGAATGTTTACACAAAAAATTAGAACTTTTCATTTTGACCGCAGTAAGAAATCTCGGGTAATCAGTATAATACCGGTAGTCTTCTATTACATCTAAAATGATTTTATATCCAATAAATTTCGCGTATAAAATAAACAGAATGTTTTTTAAATTCGGCTGATCATAATTATACAAAATATTTTTTTCTGATAAGGATTTTGATTTTTTTAAGAATTTAATGCCGTTCGATAGAAATGAAAGAACAGTGAAAGGATTGGATTTTCTGAAACCTATCACATCATAATTAACATTGTTTATTATTCCCCTTTTTCCCAATCCGTCTGAATCTTTATCATAAATAAGATTTGAAACATTTACCTGATCTTTAATTATTAAGGGTTGAAATAAATTTTGCACTCTTGTGGCGGATGCCATTCCATCAAAATAAGATAAACCAATAATTACTACATTGTATTTAGGGACAATCAATTTTTAATGGATTTATTATGTGAGAAAAGCACCTTTTTCCTGAAGTATTGATTTAATGACTTTATAATTTGTCAGCTGCACTGTTTCCTCATCTGTAAAGTTTACATTATAACTTTCTTCCAGAGAAACGATAAGGTTTAAATGATGTATTGAATCCCAGTTAGCTAAAGTGTCCTGAGATGTAACCTCATTCACCTGATCCGGGTCAATTTCGAAAACGTTACCGATAATGTTTCTAAGTTTTTCTTCCATATTTAATTAGATCTTAATTGTTTTAAAAATTTCGCCATTCATTTTTACATTCTTATCTATGGAATATGAATATTCAATTTTTTCATCTGTTTTTTTTATAGTGCTAAACCCTTGGTTTTCATAGAAAGATTCTACAAGTTGATTTTTTTTTGTTCTTGAAAATGTTGCTTTAACTGTTTTAAGACCTTTATCAAAAGCTTTATTAAGTGCTGTTTGTAAAAAGATGGTTTCAATTCCTCTATTGATAATTCTGCAACTCATAAAAAAGGTGTCAATCAATGCATAGTTTTTACTGAAATCTATTATACACACACCAACTATTCCTAAATCTCCAAACTTATCGGCTAATTTCAGACAGAGCACCGAAAAATCGTCAGAATTTACCATGTTTTTTATTTCATCTTCCGAATATCTTTTGGTTGTCAGATTAAATTGATTGGTTCTTTGACTTAGTTGTGCTACCCGTGGGATTGAAAAGTTATCAGCAGGAAATATTTCAAGTTCCATTTCCAATGATCTATAGAATGAATTTAAATCAGTAAACTTCACCATTTCCTTTTTCCTGTCAATTTCGCTGCGATATAATTGACCGCGTTTCAGGTCTTCAGAGGAAAATGAAAGCGAATCAAAATAGCCCGATGAAGAAAATATGGACGAAAATTGAGTTCTGTCTTTGGGCAAACAGATTACTGATACCTGGGGCAACATTTCCTTTACAAAACTGCATTCAAAGTCGCTATCATCAACAAAGACCATGCTGTCGAGACCAATATTCAGATCGTGCGCGATAGCTTTTAAGTTGTCCGCTTTATTATCCCAGTTAGCATAAATTGAAGCAAAATGTTTTTCTTTTAAAAGCATAGAAGGATGCTTGTCCAGTACTTCTTTCACATCTTCAAAATTATTTTTGCTGTTGATCGCTAAAATGATTCCACGACTATATAAGTTTAGTATTTGTTGTTGGAATGCCAGATAAATATTACCGGGATAGGTATTGCTGATCTGTATATTTTCAACACCCACTTCACCTACAATGCCGCCCCATAATGTGTTATCACAATCTAATACCAGGCATTTTTTTATTTTTCCATTTATTGCATTTACTATTTTTTTTGTCTCCCAGGCAATTGCTTTATGACCGGTTAAACTATATGGGTTTTTTGCAATATACCATTGTTTCTGATCGTAAAATTTTTCAAATCCGTAATAATTGGCTATTCTTTCGATATCTAAAACGAAAACATTTTTCTCCTCTTTTGCAAGGGTTATTAATTCGAAGTTTATTGTATTAATAACCTGGTTTTGCCCATTATGATTCTGACTTTCATAAATGCCTAATACAGGAATCATATTCCTCCCCAGATTATTGACAATGATTTTTGCATCAGAAAATTTTCTGATGCCAGATAAGATACTTTTATAATAATTTAAAATATTATCTTTTAAATCATCTCCTTTTTGATTTACATAATCGGTGAATTTTGAATAAAGGTCCGGTACAAGATTTTCTCCGTAATTAAGAATGATAATAATGTCTGGTTCAAATTGGTACAAAGCGGATTTCTCATTTAAAGATTCCTGAATAATAGAGTCGTAATCCCCGGTAAAAATTACAGGTTGAAATCCTTCCGTGTATAAAAGATATTTTAAATAAACAAGGTAATTATCAGCAGTAATATTTCTAAGAACAGCTATTCTAATGGAAGGGTTTTCCGACTTTACTTTGGAAAATTTGTTTACTTCCGCAATTACCTCATTGAACGGTAAATTATTTATCAATTCCATTTTCCTATTATTCAAAAGTTTTTAGAGGAGAAAAATTTATATAATTAGTCATCAGATGTAGCTGGTTAAATTTTTTTTATGACCCTGCTTGGATTTCCAATAGCTATGCTGTCCGGTGGCACGTCCGAAAAAACAACACTATTTGATCCTACGACACTGTTTTTGCCAATCCTGACTCCCTTTAATATAACCACGTTGGAGCCAAGCCAGACATTGTCTTCGATAAAAACCGGTTTGGTTTCAGCAATTCCGGTATGCCGCGTTTCAGGGTCTACGGGATGGTGGTCTGAATCATCAATTAAGGCATTATAACCGACCATTACATCATTACCGATCTCAATTTTTTCAGCACAATGTATTGCTGCACCATTAAAACCTGTCCGGTCTCCAATTTTAATGGTCGCATTTTTTTTTGTAGTTACAAGAATACATTTGTGATTTTTCCCGATTACATTGGTATTGTCGGAGAGAAACATACAATGATTTCCAATTATTATATTGCTCTGGGGAAACCGGTTAAAAATTGGAGAACCATAAAATTTACACTTTTTTCCAATAGGTATATCCTTTAAAGATGATGAAATGTGTACAAAAAAGGTGCAAATTTTCATACGAAGAATGATAAAAAATTCTCTTGATAAATAGAAGAAGGCACCTCGGGGATCCTTAAAAAAAATATCTTTTACTTTTTGAAGTTTTGTCATGCGGTAGAATTCCTGCTATCGAAGATTGATTTTATATGATTGAAATGATAAAAAGCTTATTGTAAAAATTATAGTAAAAGTTTATTCACATAATTTTCGATAGAATAATTTTCCATTTTATTTTGAATCGGGTGATTTGGAACATTTTTTATAAAATCAATGTTTAAATTCAGATTATTTTTGTCAATAACGCTTATATATTCAGGATCGTAAAAGGGTTCTGTGAGAATGTTTTTATTTGTGGTGATCAATTTTTTTCCGGATCCCAAGGTTTCGAAAGTTCTCATAGTTAATCCAGTTTGAAACGAGCTGGGAAAATCAATTATTGTATTGGATACTGAAAATAACTTTAAAATATCTTTGTGTGACAAACTCTTATTTCGGGCTTCTTTTGCCGTAACTCCTCTTTTCAAAGAATCAAATTGAGCTTTATAGGAAAAGTGCAAATAATAATGGAAATTTAAACCATCTTGCTTACATAGCTTTTGAGTCGCCTTGATTAACTGATATCTTTCTTTATCCCTCCATGCGCCGACGAATAATAAATCAAATTCTTGTTTAAGATTATTATTTGAGTTTTTGCTGAAATCTAAATATTCATCAACAAAAAACAGGGGGAGATAAGATATCTTTTCATGTTTTTGACAATCTTTATAATCAAAAGAATATATCTTGTCATAGTAATCTAAAGTATTTAGGTAATCATATTCTGGCCTTATAGAATCCCAATTGAAGTTGACAAATTTAGCATTTGGATTATTATCTTTTAATTTTTTTAAAAAATCAACACTTAACTGCTGCGCATGTCTTACCAATACATAGTCATAATTTTTTTTTAGGAGAATTTTATTGAAGTAAGCACGATTAGATTCTTCAACATTTGATAAATTTAATTTATTAATGATTTTAAAATATATATTATTGATATGAGGGTATATTTCAAAAGCATCTATATCCCATTTTAATTCTTGTATCTTCTTGACAATTCGCTTGTCATAATGAAAAAATATAGGACCAATATATAATACTCGTTTGCTCTTTGCGCAGTTATTGTTCATTTAAATAATCCCTTTTCTTTAAGTTCCTTTACGCTGTTTGAATATCCATCTTTTGATATTTTCTGAGTATTCACCCATTTTATAAATTCAACAATTCCAGTTGCGAATTGGTATTTCGGTAAATAATTGAGAGCTTTCTTAATTTTCGTTAGGTCCGCATAATTATGACGGATATCGCCTAATCTAAAATTACCGGTTATTTTTATTTTAACTTCAGCATGATATAATTCAACTAATTTTTGGGCGATTTCTAAAACACTCACAGCACAACCAGAACCTACGTTATAAGATTGATAGTTTAAATTTTCATTCTCTAATCCGAGTATTGTTGCATTAACTACATCATCAATGTAAACAAAATCCCTGCTTTCTTTACCATCTTCAAAAATATTTATATCATTTTTGTTTTTTATTTGAGTTGAAAATATTGATAAAATGCCAGTATAAGGATTAGAAAGGGATTGGCCAGGGCCATATACATTCTGATACCTGAAAGCAAGAGTAGGGATATTTAATGATTTTCCTGCCAAAAGAGTTAATTGCTCTTGATTATACTTGGAAATACCATACACTGATTGCGGCTCAATCTTAGAATTTTCATCAGTTGATAAAAGCTGAATGTCTTTTCCACAATAAGGGCACTTACATTCATAAATGCCGTTTATTAAATCATTTTCATTTCTCGATGGAGGATACACTTCGCCATGCGATGAACATTGGTACCTCCCTTCGCCATAAATAGCTCTTGAAGAAGCAACGATTATTTTTTTTATCCCATGCTTTTTATTCGTTAAGATATCTAATAATAGTGCTGTTCCTCCAATATTTACTTCTGAGTATTTATAAATTTGATACATGGATTGGCCAGTGCCGGTTTCTGCCGCGAGATGTATTACTGCATCCTGGCCATTGAGCGCCTTTTCCCAATCCTCTTTATTTCTAACATCTCCTTTTATAAACGTTACTTTGTCAGCAATTGAATTGTATAAAAATGAATCTTTTTGATTTTCTCCATGTATTTGTTTTGATAAATTATCAAGAACTGTAACAGAATACCCTTTATTTATTAGACTCAATGATAGGTGAGAGCCAATAAAACCTGCTCCACCCGATATTAAAATATTCCTCATTGTTTTAATATAGAGTTTTTAAAAATTTTTTGAGATTGTAATTGCTCTTTTAAATTATTATCTGATAACATTCTGATTTCTTTGGAATAACATATTCCGATTGAAATCCAAACAATTAAATAGTTTAATGAAAATGAATTAATTACAGCGGGGTACGAATTTAAAATAGACATGAGAATCCAAATAGCTGCCGCCTTTGAAAGCAGGTTTTTCGAATTGAAAAGACCTCTGATAATGGCTGGAATAGCTATCAAAAGAAATAAACCTAGACTTATTATTCCTCCTTTTAAAATAGTTTGCAGATAACCTGTTTCTATCCCGTTTCTATAATTGGTAACTTGATTTTCTTCGACATTAGGGCAAAAATATTCGCCATTTATCCCTCTTCCTAAAATCCAATCTTTTGTTTTCATGTCATTATAAAAATATAATTCAATTCCGGTTCTTGTATCCTCACTTCCCCTGTCAGAGATATACCCAAAAATTGGGCTTTCGTTAAACTTATAAATTTTACTAAAATAAAATATCCCTAATAAAAGTAATAATGAAGTTAGA
The DNA here is from genome assembly GCA_039922575.1 of Ginsengibacter sp. Taxonomy (GTDB): domain Bacteria; phylum Bacteroidota; class Bacteroidia; order Chitinophagales; family Chitinophagaceae; genus Ginsengibacter. The sequence goes on along the minus strand of JBDTEK010000188.1, from coordinate 1,141 downwards.
TAAAGAGCCAGAATTTTTCTTTTAGCCGTAACAATAAACACCACATAAGAAAATAAAAACAAACTGCTATACATTAATATTAAGCCCCTTCGTGCCCTAACTATTGCAAATAGAATAGCGAAGAATAATACAAATATTGCAAGTATTTGTTTTGGCTTTGAATGGTATGCATAAGTTAATATAAGAAAACCACTAGGGAAACTCAATATAGAAAAAAATTCTACCATTCCCTGACCTGTCATATTCGATCTGTCGCTGCTAAGTAAATCTTTTACGAACAAAACATCAAATATCAGATAAAAAATGCCGAAAATAATAATAACATCGAAAACTCTCTTTAGAAAAATAAGATTTCTAGGGAATAGCAATATTAACGGAGAAAAGTATAACATTCCCACATCCGGATTGAAGAGGAAATCTTTTAAAAATGAATAATCTAAAATAAAACCTCTTAAAATAACCGTAAAAAGCCATGCGCAGTATAAAGAAAAAACAATTTTTAAATACTGGTTATCAAATTTATATTGTATAAGGTTTACTATTGTGTAAAAAATAAAAATGAGACCTAAAATTTGGCCTGACTGAATTACCTTGTAATTTGCATTATTTGAGGATGAAAGAGTAAAGCATATTGAATAAATAATAAAACCTAACCAGAAAATATTTAGATTGATGAGATCTTTTTTATTAATAGTTAAAAGTTTTTCATGATTCATCCTCATATAGAACCAATTTGGATTTAAATACGTTTCGTAAATAATTAAAAAGAGACTTTAAAGATTAACTTCTTAAAGAATTGATTAAATTAAAATGCCTTTTAACAACTTCTCTTTTTTCAAATGTTGGTAATATTTTTCCTTTTATCTTTTCGTTGAAACAAAATTTAATACCAGTAACAATATCCTCAGAATTTTTATATTTGGCCAAATAGCCATTCTCTTTATGTATTATCATATCCGGGATTCCACCTACATCGAAACCGACAACTGGAGTTCCGCAGCACATACTTTCCATGATAGTGGTTGGTTGATTGTCAGCCAATGAGGGCACTACAAAAACATCAGTTGCATTATATACAAGTGATTTTGAGTAATCATCTTGTAAATAGCCCATAAATTTAGTGTTGAAAGGGATTGAATCT
>JBDTEK010000187.1:0-7777 GCA_039922575.1 Ginsengibacter sp. | reverse complement strand
AGAATCATTTATTTTAAAAAAGAAAAAATTTGGCAGCAAAACTACCTAAGGTTATCTTTGCCATCCTTTAATAAAAACCGGCGCGTTGGTCAAGGGGTTAAGACGCCTCCCTTTCACGGAGGAATCACGGGTTCGAATCCCGTACGTGCTACAAGTCCTGCTCCGACGGTCCCTGTTTGAGCAGGACGTTTTCGTTATAACGGTCCCTGTCTAAGCAGGACTTTTCAATTCAGAATTTTACAGAAATATAATAGACTCGGGCAATTTAAACCTGCTTTTCAAACATCAACTTTACTTCTTCTTAATTATCTTTGCAGCATGTTATCAATAAGCCGCCGCGGGAAAATAATGCCCGCCTCTCCAATAAGAAAATTAGTTCCCTTTGCTGAAGATGCAAAGAAAAGAGGAACCCAAATCTATCATTTGAATATCGGGCAGCCCGATATAGAAACGCCTCCATCTATTCTCAATGCCGTAAGGAAATCTGATTTTAAAATATTAGAATACAGTCACAGCGCAGGTAATGAAAGTTACAGGAAAAAATTAGTAGAATATTACCGTTCAGTAAATATTCATGTAGATCACAATGAAATAATAATAACTACCGGAGGAAGTGAAGCGATTCTATTCGGATTTTTGAGTTGTTTTGATGCAGGAGACGAAGTGATTATTCCAGAACCATTCTATGCCAATTATAATGGATTTGCAGTAGAAGCCGGTGTGACGGTGGTGCCTATTACTTCAAATATTAAAACAGGATTTGCATTACCACCTATAGAGGATTTTGAAAAAGCAATTACTCCAAAAACAAAAGCCATCATCATTTGCAATCCGAATAACCCTACCGGTTACTTATATAGCCGCGAAGAGATGGAAGTGCTAAAAACCATTATTAAAAAACACGACCTTTATTTATTTTCTGATGAAGCTTATAGGGAATTTTGTTATGAAGGAAAGCATTTCAGCGCAATGGAACTTGAGGGCGCTGAAGAAAATGTGATTTTGATGGATACCGTGAGCAAGAGATACAGCGCCTGCGGTGCCAGGATAGGAGCGTTGGTAACAAAAAATAAGGAAGTGCTGAATACGGCAATGAAATTTGCGCAGGCGCGATTGAGTCCTCCGGGTTTTGGACAAATATTAGCAGAAGCTGCAGTTGACTTGCCGCAAGATTATTTTGAAAAGCCAAAAGCAGAGTATCTATTAAGACGCAATACGATTGTGAAAAGATTGAATCGGATTCCCGGAGTATTTTGTCCCAATCCGGGAGGTGCATTTTATGCGATGGCCTCACTTCCGGTTGATGATGCCGATGTATTTGCCCAATGGCTTTTGGAATCTTTTAGTTATAATGGAGCCACTGTAATGCTTGCACCGGCTTCGGGATTTTATAGCACGCCTGGCCTTGGTAAAAATGAAGTAAGACTGGCATATGTATTAAATGCAGATGCCATAAATAAAGCAATGGATTGCCTGGAGAAAGCGCTGGAGGAATATCCGGGAAAGAAACGAAAGAATGTCAGTGACGAAGTTGTGAATGAGGGCAGTAGGTAAGGGTTTCCGGAACAGGTAACACATGTAATCGGCACTTTATAGAAACGTCGGCTGAAAGTATTGATTTGTTGGGTTAACCTATTGAAATGGGTGTTACAAGAAAGGAAATGAGAAAAATCTTACTTTCCATTTTTGAATTAAATTGAATAATTGATTACCAATGGAGTGTTCCATGATTTCCTAGACTTTTTTAGATATTTTTTTTACTTTTCTTTTTTTCTTGAAAAAAAAAGAAATAAAAAATTCAAGGACAACCCGAAGCCTCCGGCCGTTTGTCCGGCCAGCGCACGGCAAAAGCCTTTCATTGTAATTTTCCCTTAATTCCAACTTAGCCTGGATACTGGGTGTTGCAAAGCTGGAAAAAGGAAAGTACAGTTGGTATTTTTCTCTTAAAAAAATGATATTAGGCGGACGGCGGTTCGGATTTGCTTTTTTTTTAGGATGAATATTCGTTGTTGATCAAAACAAGAATTAATTGCCATTTAAAATTTTAATGCTGAAAAAGTAAATTTAATTGATCCGCAGATTTCTTTTTAATGGCTGAAATTTCTGATTTAACATTAGTAGCAGTGTTTCTCAAAAAAGAGCCCACCTTATTAGCTTTCTTTCAAAGTTTTTGGTAGAATTTGAGTAAGTTTCTCATGTTCTGTTCATAGTTGTTTTTAGCGAAACATCCGCGTAATCATAGTTGGACTACTAAAGAATTTTAGCGGGGTTCCGTTATTTTTATTTTTTATGAGACGCATAATATTCAGTCATTATTTGATACACTTTTTCTTTTAGTAGTTCATAATTATCGCCGTAGCTGACTGCGATAGGCGGCAAAAAATGCATTTCCATGTTTGAAGGCCAAAAATAAAGTGTTTTTCCGGGTGGAAGTATTTTTTTGGTGTTGAATAAAAGCGCAGGAATGATTGCAGTTCCTGTTTCTACAGCCAATTTAAAAGCGCCGTCATGAAATTCCTTTAAAGGTAATTCAGTTTTGTTGCGCGTGCCTTCCGGATAGATGCACATATACATTCCTGAATTTAAAACGTTTTTCATTTTTCTAAAACTATCCATGCGGCTATTTTTATCTTTTCTGTCCACAAGCACAGAACCCCGTTTATAAATAAGTCCGAAAATGGGAATTTTTGCCATCTCAGCTTTAGCAATTGTTTTATTAGCTCCAGGTATAAATGGAGTAGTTACCGGTACATCCATGAGGGAATTATGATTGCAGGCCACAATGTATTTTTCGTCACGCTTAAAATTGTTTTTGCCAAATATTTTCAAACTACAACCGGTGAGAAAAAAAAATATGCGCATCCAAACTTTAGAAATAATTCTAAAAATTTGGGTTCTTTTTGGCTCTGGTATAAGGCCAATGATCCACATCACCAGGGCAATAGGAAGTATTGTGACAATGAAAATAAGGAGTGCCCAAATTGCAAATATTTTTGTCAGAAAATTTTTCAAAATAATTTATTTAAATGTATTTTAAAGCTTCCAGTCGATAGGCTCTTTATTTTGTGCCATCAGCAATTCATTGGTTTTTGAAAAATGCTTACAACCAAAAAATCCACTATTTGCACTAAGTGGTGATGGATGGGCCGCTTTTAAAACGAAATGTTTTGTTTCATCAATGAGCGGTTGTTTTTCCTGGGCAAATTTACCCCACAATAAAAATATGATCCCTTCTTTTTGTTCTGAAATCTTTTTGATTACCTCATCAGTAAATTGTAGCCAGCCCTTATTTCCATGGCTTCCGGGTTCATTTTTTCGAACACTCAGACTGGCATTCAATAAAAGTACGCCCTGTGCAGCCCATTTTTCCAGATTGCCGGTTGAGGAATTCTCTATTCCAAGATCGTTTTTAAGTTCTTTAAGAATGTTTTTCAAAGAAGGCGGCTTAGCTATTCCATCCGGCACAGAAAAGCTTAAACCGTGCGCCTGGCCTTCATTATGATAGGGATCCTGGCCAATAATGACTACTTTCACCTTATCGAAAGGCGTTTTTTCGAAAGCATTAAAAAATAATTGTCCGGGCGGATAGATAATTTTCCCCAAAGCCTTTTCAGCTTTTAGAAACATGGTAAGCTGTTCGAAATAATTTTTATTAAATTCATCTTTTAATACCTGTTTCCAGCTATTTTCCATTTGCACATTCATAGTATTATTTTTATCAAAATAAAACTTTTTTTTTGAGTAAAGTAATTGGCTTTTAAGAGCAGGTTTAATCAATCAAAAATGATTTAGTTCAATCTTTGAATTCGATTATGATCGCAATGGTTTTTTTTTCAAATTCATCTTAAGAAAAAACCGGACAAACTTCCTTATGTGAATGCTTGACCGGTATTAGAGTGATCCGGATTGGATTCGAACCAATGACCCTCAGCTTAGAAGGCTGATGCTCTATCCAACTGAGCTACCGGACCTGAACGCCAAAATTAATAAACTCTTTTTAATATGAAACCGATAAAAAGAATTTAAAAATGTTTGCAAATATAATTGAATTGTAGCACGGCTTCCAAAGAAATCCAAGTTATTATTTTAACCTGCCTTTTTGATTCTGTTTTGAGATGCGCACATTCTATTTCTCAAAAGGAAGAGGTGCAAAGTTGCCAACCTTTGACCCTTAGAGATGATTTGAATTACCTTTTTAAGGACTTTTATGAATTCATTAAATGTATTATTTAATTTTGGTTCAATGTTTGGGTTATTATTTTTTTTATCAATCTAAAAATAATATAATGAAAAAATTACTTTCTCTGTTTGTACTTGCAGGCTTATTTACAACTCAGATAAGTGCACAAAAACCTGTTGAAGATAAATCCAAGAGGCCCAGTCCTCCGGCAATTGTAACTCAAAAAGTTGAGAGCGGAGCTACTATCACAATTGATTACAGCCAGCCATCTGTAAAAGGAAGAACTATTGGGAAAGATATAGAGCCAATGGAAGGAAAAGTATGGAGAACCGGCGCTAATGAAGCCACCGTTTTTCAAACCGACAAAGCCATAACCATTGATGGCGCTACTCTTCCTGCTGGTAAATATGGTTTGTTTACCATTTTTAATGGGGACGATGTTACCGTAATCTTTAATAAAACCTGGAAACAATGGGGCGCATTTGATTATAAAATGGAAGAAGACATGCTACGTGTAAAAGCAAAAGCTTCAGAATTAAATCCGCCTTCAGAAAAAATGACTTTTAATATAACCCCTCAGGGAGAAGTGAATTTACTTTGGGGAAATAAAAAGGTGTCATTTATGATTAAATAAAAAGGATTAAAATTGTTCTACTGAAATGACCTGTAATCTAATTGCGGGTTATTTTTTAGCCTTTCACCTCGATAAACTATCGAAATTGCGAAAAACTTCGGCAAAAATCCGAAGTTTCCCGCAATGACGTGGAGTGGTGGTCCAATTCCTAATTGCTTACCCGATCATATTCAACATAGATAATGTTTCAGCTATCATTTTACTATTGTATTCCATAGCAAGGGTTTTATAATTTACTGCATCCACAATAGTGCCGATGAGACATAAGCCACCGGTAAAAAAATATAAAATTCCCATACCGATATGACCGACAATAAAACGATGAATTCCTGCGACTCCCACCAATCCGATCAGGCAAAGAATTAAAATCAATTGAGGGTCTTTTCTTTTAGAACGGTAGATAGTGCAGAACTGCGTAAGTTCATCATTGTTAAAATCTTTCGTTCTTGAATTAATGGTAATTAATTCTTCCGGGGTTACATCGTAGAGGAACTTTAAAATGACAGGATTGATGGTATTAAGATTGTTGCCGAATTCCATAAATGTTATTTTTTGAAGTTGATAAAAAATGAAGAGAAAAAAGTTTATAAATCCTGAAGATGATAACTGCTAAAGCAAATATTCCTAAAGGATGGGCTGATAATGACGCATTGATATTGCCGTGAAATAAAAAGCTGATGGAATGGCCGATGCCACAGCCCGGGCAAAAATGGATGCCCATTAATTTGAAGATACAAAATGAATAATGAATGTCTGTACCCGGATTCATTAATGCTAAAAGCACAAGCGCCGTTATCCAAAATGCTATTTCAAAATATCGTTGAAAAATGACTTTCACAACTGAAAAATTTCTATACAAGTTATTTAAACAGATTTTTAAAAAATGAAAATTAAGCGGATTTTTTTATAATAATTTTAATACTTAAAAACGGGTGTATTTCAAAATGCAAAAAAAATGTTGCCAACCTCAAAAAATTCATTGCAGCACTCATAAATAACTTTTGCAAGGTTGGTAACTTTTAATATGAAGCGTGATATTTTCTATTTTTATAAAGAGTACTTTTCTATTACAGGCCGTTCAGGTTACTTTTATACTTTCGCTTCCTTAAAATGTTTCTCATGAAAAATGTATTGATACTTATTTTATTTATCGGCGCAAATGCTTATTCGCAAACCTTTACATTGAATGCCAATGCTAAAGATGACCAGACATCCGCAATTCAGTCCGCTTTTAAAAATCCTTCAATAAAAGCAATATTAATCAATAGTTCTGATGCTATAGTAAATGGAACTTTAAATATTCCTGCTGGTAAAATGATTCAGTTTGAAAATGGATTTAAAATAAAAGGGAAGGGAATTATAAACGGAGGAATTATAAATGCGGATTATCAGCGGCAGATATTTGATACTTTATTAACAATAAATCCGGAGTCTGTAAACCGGTATTTTTCGGTAAAATGGTTTGGAGCAAAAGCAAATAATTCGGATGATTACGCAGCCATTCAAAAATCAATAAATACCTGCATAAGAAATAATATTCATTCTCTTTACATTCCGGCGGGGCAGTATAAAATTTCAAAACCTTTGATCATAAGAAATGATAATGGGTCATTTTGTACCTTGGAAATATTCGGTGAATCTTCTTTTTGGGATAGTAATTCCGGATCTGAAATTAATCCCTCTTTCAATAATGCTTTTGCTTTAGGGATTCAAAATGGCAAGGGTTGTAAAGTAAGAAAAATTAAATTCAATGGTCTTTTCAGGCCGCCTGCTTTCAAAAGCACCATAGATTTTTACAGTTGCCCTTTTGAAAAATTCGTGGATGGTAAAAGCCGTGATAGTCGCTATTCACCCTACGCTGCAATTGTAATTGATCCATTTACCAATTTACCCGGAAACCCGCTTCCGCCGGATGGTGGCTATCCATCATTATCAGGTTATTACGGAAAATTTCCGAAGTTGAGTACACAATCCGGTAGCACAGGCACCGAGCTGGAAGAGCTAAGTATCAGCGGATTTGTGGTTGGAATATGCTCTTCACCAAACGGGCTTACCCGGAATGCAGAAATTACCATTATAAATAAAGTGCAATTTGCCAATTGCAAACTTTGTATTTCCGGGGGACAGGATCAGGAAAAAGGCAACACTATTTCTAATATTTATTGTTGGGGTGGTACTCATACTATTTTTGCTACAGGGTTGTATGGTTCTCCGCGTATGGCCGGCAATTGGAATATTGATCATGCAAATATAGCCGGTGGTGTTGTGAGGTTTATTTATAACGATCAGCATGGGTATTTTCCAACCTATATCAGCCACATTTTCGCAGAGAGCCTGGGTTCTTTTGGCACTCTAAATTCTCAGCTTGCCTGCGAAGTATCGGATTGCTCGTTCGATTTTGCTTATCAGAATGAAGCAGGAGTCCAGACTCTTCTTACGGCAATAGGCGCAAATGTTCTATTCAGAAGTTGCAATTTCAGGTACTATGGTGCCAGCACCCCTTTAATTATGGCCGGTAATGCGGTTTTTGAACATTGTTATTTCTCCGGTCCTGTTATTAAGAAGTGAAAAGAAGCAATAACCGAATTATAATATTGCAATTAAAGTTCAACGAATTTGGATTAAAGGTTGCCAGCTTTAGGAAAAAGTGTTTCTAAATGCAGAAGTGATTTTTTTGAGGTTGACAACCTTTGCCACATTTTTGAAAATTAATTATCTTCGACAGCTTTTGCCAGGTTTGAAAATTATCTAAGCAGGGAACCTATAAAACTATTGTCGGTTTCTTTAATTTTGGTTGAAAAACCAAACCTAAAGAGTTTTATTTAAATATTATTTATTATGAAAAGAATTTTAAAATTTGTTTTCGTTTATTTTATATTCAGCATCAACTATGTATGTTTTGCTCAGCATAAAGTTACTTTTCTTCTGGAACAGCCATCCTTGTTGCATTCTATGGATAATAT
>JBDTEK010000186.1:0-3648 GCA_039922575.1 Ginsengibacter sp. | reverse complement strand
TGTTTTAAATTATTTTTTCTACGGGATGAAACAAACATGGAAATCGACAGGATAAATATTGAAAAATATAAGAGTATCAAAAGCTAAAATTGATTTTTCAGGATTAAGAGTTTTGGTTCGAAGGGTAGAGCATACGTTACATTTTTGATATTCCAGCATCTGTAGCAACTCCTTTTTCAAATCCATCATTGACTCAATAAATTAATTTATTCGTACTTGTCCGGCATTTTCTATCTTCCATTAAATACTTTCATAAAATATTTTGGTGACGGATATTTATAACTTTCAATCCAATAATTAACCGATAATTTTGCATTACAATCTAAGAAGAAACATTGGATGCATGATATAGAACCATACGACAATTGGCAATATTTATACAGTTCCGAAGAAGATGAGCTTTCACCATTTTATGGCCGCGAATACAGCCAGTTTGAGTTTGTAAATACCATCTATAATTATTATATCCATCCTCTTTGGGATGAATTTGGCAGCCGCACACTTTACCTTAAAATTTTAATGGCGGATTATGAGTCGAAATATGTGATCATGGAGTTGATAGGAGAATGGAATGATGCTATTGAAAATGATGTAATGACTTTAAAACGGGAAGTAATTGATGAATTTCTACACCAGGGAATAACGAAATTTGTTTTGATTACCGAAAACGTTTTGAATTTCCACAGTAGTGATGATAGCTATTATGAAGAATGGTTTGAAGAGGTGATTGAGGAAAATGGGTGGATTGTATTTTTAAATATGCCCGAATCTACGCAGCATGATTTTATAAAAGCACGTTTAAACAATTATGTTGAATTGATACATTGGGTTCCCTGGCGAACAATGAAACCTGATCTTCTTTTTAACCAGTTGGATAATCTTTTATTAAGAAGATTGGGATGAGTTCAAAACCCCGATAGCAGATTTTATATGCACATTTGTATTTTTGTTTTAATTGAGAATTTTAAATGAAAAGTTTGAGACCAAAATTGAAATTCTAAAATCAAATTCTAAAATTTCAAATTTCCTTTAGTATTTTTGGTAAATCTGAAATTTTTCAACTTACTGATTTATGACCTGGAAACAATTATTCACATCTTCGCTTGGCAAAAAGTATTTAATGGGTGCAACAGGCTTTTTTCTAATCACCTATTTGATTGTACATGCCGGCATTAATGCACTCATCTTTTACAACGATGATGGCCAGACTTTCAACAGTGTAGCAAGTGTGATGCTTCACAATTATTTCATTAGGTTTCTTGAGGTAGGTTTGTTCGCTGTCTTTATTTTGCATATTATACAAGGCCTTTTGCTATGGCAACAAAACAGGGCGGCGCGAAAAATAAAATACCAAATTCAGAAATATCCAAAGGAAATAAAATGGTATAGCCGGTATATGGGCTGGCTTGGCACATTTATACTTTTATTTTTGGTAATGCACTTGTATCAATTTTGGGGTAGCACAAAACATGAATTGTATTTCAACGGTCCGGTGGTGGACCTTTACCAGGAAATGAAACAAGTCTTTACAAATCCGGTTTGGTTTATTTTATACATGATTGGGTTGGCTTCTTTATTATTCCATTTGTTGCAAGGTTTTCAGAGTGCGTTTCAAACTTTTGGAATTAATAACCGGAGATGGCTGCCCCTAATCAGGGGCATCGGTGTTTTTTATTCAATTGCTATTTGTCTTTTATTTGCTTTAATGCCTGTGGCATTTATGGCAGGGTGGCTTCAATAAATTATATCGAAGTGGAGAAAGGAATCTTTTAAAATTAAAAATATTCAATACTAACGTATGGTATTAGACGCAAAAATTCCGGCAGGGTCAATGGATCAAAAATGGACCAATTATAAAGACCATGTAAAATTGGTAAGCCCTGCCAATAAAAGAAAATTAGAAGTGATCGTAATAGGAACAGGCCTTGCCGGCGCTTCTGCTGCAGCTACTCTTGGCGAACTGGGTTACAAGGTAAAATCTTTTTGTTTCCAGGATAGCGCCCGTCGCGCGCATTCCATAGCAGCCCAGGGAGGCATTAACGCGGCAAAAAATTATCAGAATGATGGTGATTCCGTTTTCCGGCTTTTTTATGAAACAGAAAAAGGAGGCGATTTTCGCTCACGCGAATCTAACACTTACCGCCTGGCTGAAGTAAGCGGAAACATTATTGATCAATGTGTGGCGCAAGGTGTTCCATTTGCAAGGGAATATGGCGGCTTGCTGGCCAACCGCTCTTTTGGCGGTACTCAGGTGCAGCGTACTTTTTATGCCGCAGGACAAACTGGACAACAATTATTACTGGGTGCCTATGGCGCTTTGGAGCGGCAGGTATCTCTTGGAAATGTAACTATGTATTCGCGCCATGAAATGCACGACATAGTTAAAATAGATGGTAAAGCAAGAGGAATTATTGCCCGAAACCTGGTGACCGGAGAATTAGAAAGACATTTTGGCCATGCAGTGCTTATCTGTTCAGGCGGTTATGGCAATGTTTTTTATCTGAGCACCAATGCTATGGGCAGCAATGTAACGGCAGCCTGGAAGTCTCATAAAAAAGGAGCTTATTTTGCTAACCCGTGTTATACACAAATTCATCCAACATGTATTCCGGTAACGGGAGATCACCAGAGCAAGCTCACTTTAATGAGCGAAAGCCTAAGAAATGATGGTAGAATATGGGTGCCTAAAAATAAAGATGATAAAAGAAAGGCTATTGACATACCGGCAGAAGACCGCGATTATTATTTGGAAAGAAGGTATCCTGCTTTTGGAAACCTCGGACCAAGGGATGTAACTTCCCGGGCCGCCAAAGAAAGATGCGACGCGGGTTACGGCGTAGGGACCACTAAAAAAGCCGTATATCTTGACTTTGCCGATGCTATTAAACGGTATGGAAAAACAGAAGCGCATAAGAAAGGATTGTCAGACGAAAAAGATGAAACCATTACTCAATTGGGCAAGCAGGTGATCAAAGAAAAATACGGTAACCTGTTTGAAATGTATGAAAAGATAACAGGAGAAAATCCCTATGAAGTGCCAATGCGGATTTATCCTGCGGTGCATTACACCATGGGAGGACTTTGGGTTGACTATGAATTGATGACAACCGTTCGGGGATTATATTGTCTGGGTGAGGCAAATTTTAGTGATCACGGTGCAAACAGGTTGGGTGCTTCTGCCTTAATGCAAGGTTTGGCTGATGGGTATTTTGTGATTCCTTATACTCTCGGAAATTATATGTCCGGAGAAATTCGTAATCCTGTGATCCCAACAACACATCCGGCATTTGAAGAAGCGGAGAACGCGGTAAGAGAAAGAATAGAAAAATTAATGAGTGTAAAAGGTACTGAATCTGTAGAAAGTTTTCATAAAAGATTGGGACATATCATGTGGGAAAAATGCGGAATGGCCCGGAATGAAAAAGGATTAAAGGAAGCTATTGAAGAAATAAGAGCATTAAGAAAAGAGTTTTGGGAAAACGTAAGAATTCCCGGTGAAATTTTCGAAATGAACCCTGAGTTAGATAAGGCCGGGAGAGTGGCAGATTTCCTGGAGTTGGGTGAATTAGTTTGTATTGATGCCTTAAATCGGAGGGAAAGTTGTGGCGGTCATTTCAGGGAGGAAAGCCAGACACCTGATGGTGAGGC
>JBDTEK010000185.1:0-7108 GCA_039922575.1 Ginsengibacter sp. | reverse complement strand
CATCACCGGGCTTTAAATAAGGCGGAATAATAATCATAATTATTTTTTAAATAAACAATTAAACAGTTAAACAATTTAATTCAGTTCCCTGCTCCCCAACTATTAACTCATGCCTGACTCCACATTTCAACGCATAATTTTCTAAGATATGCCCCACAGGAAAATCAAAACAAACGGGATAGTTATATTTTAATACTTTTTCAATCACCATTTCTTCTACTGTTCTTCCAAATCCCTTTCCGGCGTCATCAGGTTTTATCTTGAAGCCTCCAACAATTAATCCTTTTATTTTTTTAAACTTTCCGCTCCGTTTCAGATTCCAAAGCATTCCATCAATCTTGTAAAGGTATTCACCTACATCTTCTATAAATAAAATTTTTCCATCGGTGTGTACATCAGAAATACTGCCACAAAGGTTTTCTATAATAGTTAAATTCCCCCCTATCAAAGTCCCCTTTGCTATTCCCATCCGGTTTGTGGCATTTATGGGAGCTGTATATTTCATCTGATCTCCAATAAGGCACTTTCTTATGGAATCAATTGAATTTATTTGCCCGGGTGTAGCAGCGGAAAAATCATCCGGGAAACTATTGCACATTTTTGAATGGATAGTAGCGATTCCATAATTGTGATTGATGTGCAAATGAAAAACGGTAGCATCGCTAAAACCGATAATCCATTTTGGTTTTCTTTCAAATTTGGTGAAGTCAATCTTGTCAATTATTCTTACTGCACCATAGCCACCACGGCCCAGCATAATCGCCTTTATTTGAGGATCGTCCAGCATTTGCTGAAGGTCTTTCGCTCTTTCCTCATCTGTGCCGGCGAATGTAAAATCTACAGCACCAACGGTGTTGCCTATACGTATTTGAAAACCCCATTCTTCCATTTTACAGATGGCAGGCTTACATTCTTCAAGACTGATGTGCCCTGAAGGGCAAGTGATTCCAATCAAATCTCCTTTCTTTAAATAAGGAGGAATTTTTTTTAAATGATTGTACTCTGCAGTAGTCTTGTTATTGCCCAATGCAGTTGGTATTGTTGCTAAAGGAATTACCGCAGCCAGGAAATCTTTTCGGTTCATAAATCAATTCTTTATTTTAATAAACTGGCGTTCAAGTTAGGCGAAAAGTCAGAAAAATATTGATGTAAATAAAATCGTGCAAGTGAAATAATGGTTCTTCGGTAAATTTAATGGAACAGGATTTTTATTTTCTCCAATAATAACTGTTTTAACCTTAGTGAAAAATCTATGAAAAGCAGATATAAATCTTATTACCCAATACTGCAAACTTATCAGAATAAGGCAATAAGGTTTTCGTAAACTATATATCAGAGTTTTCTACTAAGGTTAACAACCCAAAAACCGGATTCCATTAAATTTATCGAAGAATCGAAAAAATTAACGATCAAGAAATTTTAGAGCTCAAAACCCATTCCTGCTTTAAGCGCTTTCTTATATTTACGCAGATCAAATCTATAATAAAAAGGCACTTTGTGCGCTACTCCTACAATAAAATTAACGGAACTTATATTTCTGAAGAAGCAGGAAAATATTTTGTAAAAATTGGCGCTTCTTCAACAGACATAAAACAATCTGCGGATTTTCAATTAAAGAAAGATTTGGTTGTAGAAAAAGATCATAATGTTTTGGTACCGCAGGTAACAATTCCGGAATCAACGAAATAGGAAGATTTTTGTTTTTCCTTTGAAACAAGAGAAAATGGTAATTACTTTAACTTTATAAAATAAGATTGTATCAAATAAATACTACATCAACATTCTTTTATGTAGCAATCATTTTTTTTATGTTGAATTGAATTAGTTAAATTTGAAATAAATTATATTATGAAAGCTGAATTAAAACTTACAGCGGTTTTTGAAGAGGCGGAAGAAGGTGGATATATAGCTTTCTTCGAAGAACTACCAGGCGTAAATACGCAGGGTGAAACTCTAAGTGAGGCAAAAATAAATTTATTGGAAGCGCTGAATTTAGTGATGGATACACAACGTATTCTTAGTGAAAGAAATATAGGAACAAGAAATGTGATTAAAGAATCATTAGTTTTCGCATCGTGAAAACTAAGAATTTTATAAAGTACCTCAATCTCCATAATTGTTTATTGATTCGTGAAGGATCCAATCATTCTATCTTTCAAAATCAAAAGAACAAAAAAATATCCTCAGTTCCACGACATAAAGAAGTTAAAAATAATTTGGTTAAAAAGATTTGCCGCGATCTTGAAATTTATTCTCCTGAAAATTTCCAATAAACGAATTTCATGATTAACTTTTGGAAAGTTTTTATGGGCTTTTATTTTTTGGGAATCTTCTAATAACTTTCCAAAAGTCTTGTGGCACTCTATTAACTTTTTGAAAGTTTTTAGTTTTGCTACTGATTAAGTTAATTTTGCACATTCTTAATTCTAAAATAAATTAATGATTTCTCCCTCACGATATCTACTCACAGCCGCTTTGCCTTATGCAAATGGGCCAAGTCATATTGGCCATATAGCCGGTTGTTATTTGCCTGCAGATATTTATGCCCGTTATTTAAGAGCTAAAAAATTAGACGTAATATTTGTTTGCGGCAGCGATGAACATGGCGTGCCTATAACCATTCGGGCGATGAAAGAAAATATTACCCCACAGGAAGTGGTAGATAAATTCCATGCGATTATTAAAGACGGCTTTGAGCAAATGGGTATTTCATTTGATATCTTTTCCCGCACATCTAACGAAGTGCATCATAAAACAGCACAGGATTTTTTCCTGAACTTATATAATAAAGGTTTGTTTGAAGAAAAAGAAACAGAACAATTTTATGATGAGGAAAAGCAAATTTTTTTAGCCGATAGATATATCGTTGGCACCTGCCCGATTTGCGGCAATCCTAATGCATATGGAGATCAATGTGAAAAATGCGGTTCTTCATTAAGCCCTGAACAATTAATAAATCCGCGAAGTGCTTTGAGCGACGCAGTTCCCATAAAAAAGAAAACAAAGCATTGGTATTTTCCTTTGCAGAATTATGAAGAATTCCTACGGAAATGGATACTCGAGGATCATAAAGAATGGAAACATAATGTGTATGGTCAATGCAAAAGCTGGCTGGATAAAGGTTTGCAACCAAGAGCGATGACGCGCGATAGTAATTGGGGAATAAAAGTTCCTTTACCTGATGCTGAAGGGAAAGTGTTATATGTTTGGTTTGATGCACCCATCGGATATATATCTGCCACGAAAGAATTAACCACTAACTGGGCAGATTATTGGTGTAAGGAAGACACGAAACTGGTGCATTTTATTGGAAAAGATAATATTGTTTTCCACTGCATTATTTTCCCTGCAATGCTGAAAGCACATGGTGGTTTTGTTTTGCCGGAAAATGTTCCAGCCAATGAATTTTTAAATATTGAAGGGGAGAAAGTTTCTACCAGCCGCAATTGGGCAGTGTGGATTGATGAATATTTAAAAGATTTTCCCGGCCAGCAGGATGCGCTTCGATATGTATTATGTGCTAATGCACCGGAAACAAAAGATAATGATTTCACCTGGAAAGATTTTCAGGATAGAAACAACAGTGAGCTCGTGGCTATTTTTGGAAATTTTGTGAACCGCACTTTTGTTTTGATGCATAAGCTTTGCAATGGAAAAGTTCCCCCATTGCATAATGATATTCTGGATGAGGCCGATAAAAATATGGTTCATGATTTTGCCGCTACCAAACAAAAAGTTGAAAATCTAATAGAACAATATAAATTTCGCGAAGCGCTTTATGAAGTGATAGACCTTGCCCGAAAAGGGAATAAATACATGCAGGATAAACAGCCCTGGATAGTTGCCAGGGAAACTAATAGCGATGGTCATCCGACAGATGACGCCCAACACAAAATTGATAATTGCATTCATATTTGTTTGCAACTTTGTGCTAACCTTGCTATTCTGATTAATCCCTTTTTGCCTTTTACGGCAAAGAAAATGTGCCATCTTATGAAAGTATTTGACAAAATGCTCGATTGGGAAAACGCAGGAAAATTAAAACTATTAAGTACCGGCTACACATTAAGGCCGCCGGAGTTATTATTCAGAAAAATCGAAGATGCAGAAATTGCTTTTCAAATAGAAAAGTTGAAAGCAGGAACAGTAAAATCTGTAGATAATAATAAAAAACCTGGAAATATAATGGAAACAAAAATAGCAATTAACCAAATAGAAGGTGATGTAACTGAAACAAAATCAGAAATAAATCTAAAGCCTGAAATTGTTTTTGATGATTTTGCAAAAATTGATCTCAAAGTAGGAACCATTCTTTCTGCAAAAAAAGTAGAAAAGGCAGACAAATTGTTGAATCTTGAAATTGATTTAGGTTTTGAAAAGAGAACGATTCTTTCAGGCATAGCGCAACATTTTTCTCCTGAAGAAATTACCGGGAAACAGGTTGTGGTAGTTGCTAATCTAGCTCCAAGAAAAATGCGTGGAATAGAAAGTAATGGTATGATCCTGATGGCGGAAGATAAAGAAGGGAAATTGCATTTTGTAAAACCTGAAAACGTGATTGGGGATGGAAGTGGAGTAAGCTAATTCTATTATTTCAGGAATAATTTTGAAAAAAGATTATCAAAATATTTTCCTGTTTACTGCAGGGGGATGATTAAGAACTGTCAACTTATACATGTCATGTATGCCGTTAGTTTATATTTTCCTGTCTCATTAATATATGCCGGTATTTATTAAAGATCCCATTTTTAGTTACAAAACCAAGATAGAAATTTTCTGGTCCTGTAACCGGTAAAATACGTGTATCCATGCTTTCCATAATCTGCATAACCTCAGACATGGGTGTATTTATATTAACGATTTTATTTGGCGGCTGGGTTATTTCTTTTAACGGACGGTTTTGATCTGAAGGATCGCTACTTAGCAGAAGTTCGAGTAACTCGTCGCTGTGCAAAACTCCGGTCAATTCTCCTTCCGGCGTGACCACCGGAAAAACATTCCTCGAAGTATGAACGATATCAGTGCTTCTACTTTTGGGCGTATCATCAGGATGGAGAATTATAAAATCTTTTTCCAGTAAGTATTTTAGTTTTATTCTTTTCAAAACACGTTGATCTCTGTCTTGCTGAGATACTAAATTGCCTTTCAGAGCAAGATCACGGGTGTAAATAGAATATTTTAAAACTGTTTTATTAATAAAATAAGAAATGGCCGATACGATCATCAGGGGCACCATCAGCACATATCCGCCGGTGATCTCCGCAGCAAGGAAAACGCCTGTCAGTGGTGCATGCATCACTCCACTGACAGATGCTGCCATTCCTGCAATAATGAAATTGGTAATATTAAGATGAGTCATTCCGGTAAGATTGAGTCCAAATGCAAAAGCAAAACCAAATAGCCCACCCACAACCACCGTCGGCCCAAACATTCCACCATTACCGCCGCTTCCCATAGTGATGATACAAGCGAAAGTTTTTCCAACAAAAGAAAGTATCGCGAATATTAACAATGCCCAGCCTATATTCTGATATTTTGAAAAGAAGCTGTTTGCAAGAAGTGAATGATAATTGCCATTTAACAAATTTTGGATGGTTATATAACCCTCACCATACAGTGCCGGAAGAAATGCGATCATGATTCCCAAAGTGATTCCCCCTATCCAGACTTTTTTATATTGATTTTTTATTTTACCGAAGACACCAAAGAGATAAGAATTCAAGCGACTAAAATAAATGGAATAGATCCCAATAATAATTCCCAATACCAAATAATACCAGAACGATTCAATTGACCATCCTTGTGTTACCAAAACAAAAAGCGGCTCTTTATAGATGATCTGTGAAACAACAGATGAAATAGCAGATGCAATTAGTAATGGGATTACCGCGGGAATAGAAAATTCGGGAAGAATAACCTCCATTGCAAAGATCATCCCGGCAATAGGACTATTGAAGGCGCCTGCAATACCGGCTCCTGCACCGCACCCAAGTAGCAAGGTAGTTTCACGGTAATTTAGCCCAAAAAAGCGACCAATATTCGAACCAATAGCTGCGCCACTGGCTACAGCAGGCGCTTCCAGTCCGGCAGATCCACCAAGCCCAACAGTGAGTGCACTGGAAATAACCTGGCTGTAAATGTTGTGAAAATCGAGTTTGCTTGATTTACGCGAAATATTGAGAAGGATTGCGGGAATTCCATGTTCAAACTTACTTCGCCTGATGAAAGTTCGTACGTAAAAAACTGTAAGAAAAATACCAATAAGAGGAAAGAAAAAATAGAGGTAATATTTGTATTTCCAATGCAGATCATTCTGTAAAAAATTAGCTACCAAATGGGTAAGCTCCTTCAACACGGAAGAAGTTATTCCTCCCAAAATTCCCACTACTGCCGCAGCTATAATTAAAAAATTCGCATTGGATATCCTTTGTTTTCGCCATTGATTGATACGATAAATATGCTTTAGGAACCTTTCGTACATTTTTTGCCCGGATTAATTTTTTTTTAAGATAACGCCCTTGAAGATAAATACAAAAAATATTGGTTATCCTGTTAAAATTAATGAGAAATTCGCATTATTTGTTTGTTTACTGCAAACTGTGAGGGATTTTTGAATATGAAACAGCCGGATATGAGCCATTATTACAATCCTATCTTTTTTGCGAATTAAAAATACCTTAATTTAGATTTTTAAATAGTTGTTTAACTAACTAATTTTTATGCTACACAAAAGAAATATTAATAGAGTAACCGTTCTTGGCAGCGGAGTAATGGGAAGCCGTATTGCATGCCACTTTGCCGGTGTTGGATTACAGGTTTTATTGCTCGACATACCCACGCCTGACAGTAAAGATTTAAAGAGTAAAAATAAGATCGTAAATGATGCATTGGCTGCGGCGGCCAAATCTTCTCCATCGCCACTTTATGCAAAAAACGTTTTAAAAAATATTACCACCGGAAACTTTGAAGATAACATGAAAGATATTGCTTCGAGTGATTGGATAATTGAGGTGGTAATTGAAAGATTAGATATTAAAAAACAGGTTTTTGAGCAGGTGGAAAAATACCGAAAACCGGGTACGCTGATTACTTCCAACACTTCTGGAAT
>JBDTEK010000184.1:0-3289 GCA_039922575.1 Ginsengibacter sp. | reverse complement strand
AGTATTTCATAGTGTGAATAAGTTATTTGCAAAAACAATACCAATCGGAGAGCGAAGTGCGAGGAGCAATCAGCAGCAAGCTATCAGAAATCAGTAATGAACAGTAATTACCATCCGCCGCTGGCGCCACCTCCTCCGCCGCCGCCGCCGCCAAAGCCACCGAAACCACCGCCGCCGCCGCCAAATCCTCCTCCTCCTCCAAATCCTCCGCCGCGACCGCCGCCACCCAACATACTTCCAAGCAAAAACCACGGCAGTCCCCCTAGAAAACTTTTTGAGCCCTTCCTGCTCATATAAGAGCCGCCGCTGCCACCACCGCCTGAAAATAAACCGATAATAATAAAGAAAATTACAGCAAGTATAATGATTGTCCCGATTGATGGCCGACCGCTTTTTTGCGCAGCAGGATCGGCTTTGTATTCTCCTGCCGCTGCCAAAATAATGGCATCTACAGCATTATCGAATCCGGCATAATAATCATTGTTTTTAAAAAAAGGGATCATTCTTTCATCAATGATCTGTTTGGCCAGTATATCTGGCAATACTCCTTCCATTCCATAGCCTGTTTCTATACGTGCTTTTCTGTCAGCCTTTGAAACAAGAATTAAAACGCCATTGTTTTTGCCCTTTACGCCAATGCCCCAATCGCGTAAATATTTTAATGAAACCTCAGCAATATCATAACCCTGCAGGTCGGCGACGGTTACAATAACAATTGCGGAAGAGGTAGAATCATTATAATGACGAAGTTTCTCTTCCAGCGCCTGCTTCTGAAAAGGAGCAAGCATATTTGCAAAATCATTTACTGCCATCGGTGGCTGTGGCCTGTTTTCAATCTTTTGTGCAAAAAGAGATTGGAAGCTAAAAAGAAAAAACAGTAAAAAAAAGTTTTTCATCAAATGGATATTACGTCATGTTAATTGCCAAAAATAATTTCATCAGGCAGTTCGTTTTTATCAACATCTTTATCGTAAGGGAAATGAGTTTTAAGCGCTTCGCCAATAGCCGTAATGCTGGTAACAATACCTTTTACAATACTTTCTTTACTAAAAACTGAAAGAATTTGCTTTACCACATTTTTCCAATGTTGATCGCCACCGGCAGCAGTGTGGATGCCGCTATCTGCAAAAATGGCTAATTGTTTGTCTTTGATGGCTAAGTAAAAAAGTACCCCGTTCTTATATTGCGTTTCGCCCATTTTTAATTTTGTAAAAAGCTCAGCTGCTCTGTCTAATGGTTCCACATATTTGCACCGGCTTTCTACAAAAACCCTTACTTCGCCACTGGTTTGCATTTCAGCATCCTTAATGGAACGAACGATCATGTCATTTTCTTCCTTTGAAAAAAAAGATTTTTTCCTGCGGAACAGCCACATTTGTAACAGTTTTTATTTTATATCAAAATTAACTTCAGGCGCTTTCTCAGATCCGGGATCTGCTTTATAAAAGGCTTTTTCATGATAACCAAAAATGCCTGCAAATAGGTTATTAGGGAACGTTTTTACCCTTAAATTGTACTTCTGAACAGCAGCGTTATAATCCTGCCTCGCTACATTAATCCTGTTTTCAGTACCTTCTATTTGTGTTTGAAAACCTTGAAAAGCTGCAGTTGTTTTAAGGTCCGGATAATTTTCTACTACAGCGAGTAATTTACTGAATGAACTTTGCAAACCGGCTTGTGCATTTTGAAACGCCTCTAATGATTTAGGGTCATTGATATCTACATTGATAGAGGTGGCTTTGGCACGTGCCTGAACTACTTCGGTTAGTGTACTTTTTTCAAAATTGGCAGAACCTTCAATAGTTTTAATTACGCTATTATATAGGTCTGTTCTTCTCTGATAATTGGTTTCTACATTTCCCCATTTTGTTTTTACTTCCTGATCTACACCGATTAAATTATTATAAGCGCCACAACCCCAAAAAAATAAAAGTACAATGATTCCGAGTATTACGAAAAGGCCTGTTCTTGATTTCATATAGATTTTTTAATGTAAAAAGAATTAAAGATATATAATTTTAGATTATTCTTATTGTAAATTTAACCTTCCCCCGATTCGTCTATTCCTCGCTTTTTTATTTTAATTTTTCACTTCTAATCGCTTTTATTCCCGGTAGTTCTTTTCCTTCAAAATATTCCAATAAAGCACCGCCTCCGGTAGATACAAAACTCACTTTATCGGCGAGGTGGAATTCGTTTATCGCGGCTACACTATCGCCACCGCCCACCAGGCTATAAGCTCCATTATTAGTCGCTTCCGCAATGGCTTGCGCAATGGCTTTTGTTCCTTCCTGAAATTTTTTCATTTCGAAAACGCCCATTGGGCCATTCCATAAAATTGTTTTGCTTTCCATAATGGTTTTTGAAAACAATTTAATTGATCCAGTCCCTATATCAAGACCCATCCAACCTTTTTCGATGTGATCGTTATTAACCATTTTAGTATTGGCATCTTCGCTAAATTTATCGGCTATCACGCTATCCGTCGGGAGAAAGAAAGCTACCTTTTTTTCTTTGGCTTTTAATAGAATTTCATTGGCAAGATTTAGTTTGTCTTCTTCGCAAAGACTACTTCCAATTTCCTTTCCCTGCGCTTTTAAAAATGTATAAGCCATTCCGCCGCCAATGATAATATTATTCGCTTTGTTCAACAGATTTTCAATTATTTCAATTTTATCGGAAACTTTTGCGCCACCTAATATCGCGGTAAATGGTTTTTCAGAGCTGTTAAATATTTTTTCTGCATTAGCTACTTCGCTATTCATCAGCAGGCCAAACATCTTTTTGTCTGGATGGAAAAATTGCGCAATAATTGCTGTGGAAGCATGTGCGCGATGGGCAGTGCCAAATGCATCGTTTACATATACATTGCCCAACTCACTTAATTTTTTAGCAAACCCTTTATCTCCTTTTTCTTCTTCTTTATGAAAACGAAGATTTTCAAGTAATAATACCTGGCCGGATTTTAATTCTTTTGCTTTTTGTTCTGTCTCATTTCCGATGCAATTATTGGCAAATAAAACTTCGTTTCCTGTCAATAATTCTTTTAAGTGCGGAAGCAAATGTTTCAATGAAAATTTATCTTCCGGACCATCTTTTGGCCTTCCTAAATGCGACATTAGAATAACGCTTCCACCATCATCCAATATTTTTTTTATGGTCGGCATAGAAGCGCGCATTCTTGTATCATCGGTGATATTAAAATGCTCATCCAGTGGCACATTAAAATCAACCCTTACCAATGCTTTTTCATTTTTAAAATTGTGTTCTGAAAATTGGCTCATTTTTT
>JBDTEK010000183.1:0-4196 GCA_039922575.1 Ginsengibacter sp. | reverse complement strand
GATGCCACCGGATTTATGATGATTGCAATGGGACTATTTTTAACCATAGTTTTTGTAAGTATTGCTATGTTAGCGGCAAGTCTCACACGCGATAAGGCAAAAGGAATTGGATTGTCAATACTGTTATGGCTGTATTTTTCGCTGATTTTTGATGCGTTGGTTTTGTTCTTTTTATTCCAATTTCAGGATTATCCTTTGGAAAATATAATGATAGCTTTTAGTTTTTTAAATCCAATTGACCTTGGCCGAATCCAGATACTTTTACAAATGGATATTTCTGCTTTGATGGGCTATACAGGAGCAGTATTTCGTGAATTTTTTGGTAACGGAACCGGGATTGTTCTTTCATTTTTGGGGTTATGTATTTGGATTATTTTTCCTCTGATGATTTCATTGAAGAAGTTCAAGAGAAAGGATTTGTAGAAGATATTAAGCTTTGTTACTTGTTAGTTAGCTATTTCCGCGAATTACGCCAGGGAAGATTCGGTTTCTGTTTTATTATAAGCAGATTTTATCAGAAAGATATCAAGGATTAATTTTGTTTTACATTTGCTCCTTATGTCAATATCTGTTTCGCATCTCACTAAAATTTATGGTAAGCAAAAAGCGGTAGATGATATTTCTTTTTCGGTAGGCAACAATGAAATTGTTGGATTTTTAGGACCCAATGGTGCCGGCAAATCCACTACCATGAAAATCGTGACTGGTTATCTGGCTGCGGATTCGGGTGATGCAATTGTAAATGGAACTAATGTAAATGCCGATGGCCTGGAAGCTAAAAAACAGATTGGTTACCTGCCGGAAGGAAACCCGCTTTACTATGAAATGTATGTGCGTGAGTATCTTGAATTCATTGCGGGAATTCATCAATTAAAATCCGGGGTTAAAAAAAGAATTGAAGAAGTAATTGATCTCACCGGGCTGAGATTGGAAAGCAATAAGAAAACCGGGCAATTGAGTAAAGGGTATAAACAGAGGGTTGGATTAGCGGCTGCGCTCATTCATGACCCCAAGGTGTTGATTTTGGATGAACCCACTACAGGCCTGGATCCGAACCAGATTGTAGGAATAAGGCAGCTTATTAAAGAATTGGGAAAAAATAAAACCGTTCTTTTTTCCTCTCATATTTTACAGGAAGTAGAAAGTATATGCGACCGTGTAATAATTATCAACAAGGGAAATATTGTTGCCGATGATTCATTGGTTAACCTTCAGTCAGCTAATAATTCCGGCCACATTGTAATAGTTCAATTCGGAAAAAATATTGATAACGAATTATTAAAAGCCCTGGAGGGCGTAGAAAAGGTGGAGGAAATTTCGGGTCAATATCATATTCAAACTTCAGATCCGGAAAAAGTAAAAAAACTTTTATTGGAATTTAGCTTGCAGAATAAACTTGACATTACTTCTTTACAAAGTAAGAGCAAGAGCCTGGAAGAAGTGTTTAGGAATCTTACTGGAAATACAGTATCAGATATTAAAAATTAAATTTGTAAAATAAATATTTAATAAAGTATAAATAATCAATTAAAAGAAACAATGACTTACATCGCAAACATCCATGCCCGCCAGATTTTAGATAGCCGTGGCAATCCTACTATTGAAGTAGATATTCTTACAGAAAACGCATTTCTCGGAAGAGCAGCCGTACCATCCGGCGCCAGCACAGGCGTTCATGAGGCTGTAGAACTCAGGGATAATGATAAAAAAGTTTATGGTGGAAAAGGAGTGCTTAAAGCAGTAAAAAATGTAAACACTATTTTAACCAAAGAATTAACTGGCTGGGACGTTGCAGATCAAACGGGGATTGATTCAAAAATGATTGCATTGGATGGCACAGAAAATAAAAGTAAGCTTGGAGCTAATGCAATGTTGGCTGTGAGTCTTGCTGTTGCTAAAGCTGCAGCGCTCGAAGCCAATCTTCCTTTGTACAGATATATTGGAGGTACGAATGCAAAAATACTTCCTATTCCCATGATGAATATTTTGAACGGAGGAGCGCATGCTGACAATAAAATAGATTTCCAGGAATTTATGGTAATGCCCATAGGCGCTTCTTCTTTCAGCGAAGCATTACAATGGGGTGTAGAAATTTTTCATTCTTTAAAATCAGTTTTAAAAAAGAAAGGATACAGTACCAATGTCGGCGATGAAGGGGGTTTTGCTCCTAATATTCAAAGTAATGAAGAAGCAATAGAAACAGTGCTGGATGCCATCAATAAAGCGGGTTACAAAACAGGTACCCAAGTCGCCATTGCGATGGATCCTGCTGTAAGTGAAATGTATATTGCTGATAAAAAAGTATATCATTTTCATAAATCAGATGGCAAAAAGCTAAGCATTGAAAAAATGGTTGATTATTGGGAAAGCTGGGTGAAACAATATCCGATCATCTCAATAGAAGATGGAATGGCTGAAGACGACTGGAAAGGATGGAAATTAATGACAGAAAAATTAGGTAAAAAGATTCAGTTGGTAGGTGACGATCTTTTTGTTACGAATGTGAAAAGATTGCAGAGAGGAATTGATGAACATATAGCTAATGCTTTATTGGTAAAAGTAAATCAAATAGGTACTTTGACTGAAACGATCAATGCGGTTTCTATGGCACAAAATAATGGATACAATACTATTATGAGTCATCGAAGCGGTGAAACGGAAGATACTACGATAGCCGACCTTGCTGTTGCCTTAAACTGTGGACAGATAAAAACAGGTTCTGCAAGCCGTACAGATCGTATTGCAAAATACAATCAGTTACTTCGTATTCAAGAAATTTTGGGAGAAAGTGCTGTTTTTCCAAAAGGAAAAATTAAATTTGGGAAATAAGCTAAAAAAGAACGGGTATCCCCAACATCATTATTATGAAAATGCTTGGTCACATATTTACCAATAAATACCTGATAACGGGCATAGCTTTTGCTGTATGGATGATGTTCTTTGACAGAAATGATATACCACTTCAACTAAGAAGAGTACAGGAATTAAGGGATCTGAAGCAAAGTGAAAAAAACATGGCGCTTTTGATAACCAATACTCAAAAAGAATTGGAGCTATTGAAAACAAACCCTGCAACGCTTGAAAAATACGCACGGGAAAAGTATCTGATGAAAAAAGATAACGAGGACTTATATATTGTTACATTCGATTCCTCGCAGATTAGATAAGTGGTTATAGGCAATATTTCTTTTAAGAATGCGTTTTAAATGCGGATAGATATTATTTTTTTATTAAAGCAACACATTTTTTATGATTAAAATTACTCCGGAAGAGTTGGTTAGATACCTGTATAAAGAAACTTCGGAACAAAAAACAGCCCAGATTAAAGCTGCGCTGGAAACGGACTGGAACTTACGGGATACTTATAATAAATTAGCCAGCGCTCAAAACAATCTTAATGAAATTAAGTTTTCTCCATCAGCCAGAACAGTTGATAAAATATTAGAATATGCTTCTAAAAAACAACAGGTTCACGAGACTACACGTTAATTTTTTAAAATTTTAGACTTATTTTCATCCCGCCAAACAGCGGGATTTTTTTATGACTAAAAAAGAAAGATATCAGTTTGTAATCAATTATTTTGTGCTAAACAGCCCTGATGCCAAAACAGAATTATTATATGATAACCCTTATCAACTACTTGTAGCGGTTATACTTTCTGCTCAGTGTACTGATAAAAGAGTGAATCTGACAACACCCTCAATTTTTGCAGTTTATCCGGATTTTGAATCATTAAGCCACACTAATCCCGAAAAACTTTTTCCTTTAATAAAAAGTATTTCTTATCCCAATAATAAGACGAATCATTTAATTGGAATGGCCAAAATGGTGATAGGAGACTTTGGTGGTAAACTCCCTATGACTGTAAATGAATTAATGAAACTGCCCGGTGTAGGAAGAAAAACGGCTAATGTAATTACCTCTGTTTTAGATAATCAACCAAATATGGCGGTGGATACCCATGTTTTCAGGGTTGCCAATCGTATAGGCCTGGTGACAAACGCGAAAACTCCTCTTGAAGTGGAGAAACAATTAGTCAAAAATTTACCTGAAGATCTTATACATGTTGCACATCACTGGCTCATACTTCATGGCCGCTATATCTGTGTGGCAAGAAATCCTAAATGTAATATTTGTGGGTTAAGGCCGGTTTGCAATTATTATAAAAAGGTAGTGGAACCAGTTTTAAAAGAAA
>JBDTEK010000182.1:0-5421 GCA_039922575.1 Ginsengibacter sp. | reverse complement strand
AAAATATTTAAAGTATTTGAAATGCATTTACAACAAATTTATACAGGCTGTCTCAGCGAGGCAGCCTATTTCATTGAAAGTGAAGGGGAATCGGCTATAATTGATCCTATAAGAGATACTGAAAAGTACCTGGAACTTGCTAAACAGCATAATTCTAAAATTAAATACATTTTTGAAACGCATTTTCATGCGGACTTTGTGAGCGGCCACTTAGATTTGAGTAAAGCGACAGGGGCGCCTATCGTGTATGGCCCCGGAGCACAAACAAAATTTCCTATTCGTCTGGCAAAAGATGGCGAAATATTTAAAATTGGAAATATTACGCTGGAAGCATTACACACTCCCGGACACACTTTGGAATCTACCTGTTATCTTTTAAGAGATGAGAATGGAAATCCTTATTGCATTTTTACAGGCGATACGTTATTTATTGGCGATGTGGGCCGTCCCGATCTGAGCAGTGGAAATCTTTCAAAAGAGGAGTTAGCGGATATCATGTATGATAGTATTCAAAATAAATTGATTCCTTTGCCGGACGATGTAATTGTTTATCCCGCACATGGCGCTGGAAGCAGTTGTGGGAAAAATCTCAGTTCTGAAACCTTTAGTACTATGGGCATTCAAAAGAAAACGAATTATGCTTTACAGCCACAAACGAAAGAAGAATTTATAGAAGCAGTTACCGAAAATCTTTCTGATGCGCCTGCGTACTTTCCTATAAATGCAAGAATGAATAAGGAAGGATATAATTCACTTAATGATATAAAAATAAAAGGGCTAACCCCGTTATCTATTGACGAATTTAAGAAAAAATCAGAGGAAGGTTGTATTATTTTAGATACCCGAAAAGCTACGGTTTTTACGCAAGGTTTTATTCCCGGTTCCATATCTATCGGCCTTGAAAGCAGATTTGCTGAGTGGGCAGGAAGTTTACTTCCTTTTAATGAAAAAATAATACTTGTTACACCTCCAGAGCAATCAGAAGAAACTGTGGTCAGGCTTGCCCGTGTTGGTTTCGATAAAATTGATGGTTATCTGCAGGGTGGGTTTGAAGCATGGGAAAATGCGGGTGAGAAAATAGATCTGATTATAGATATTGACGCCGGGGAACTGGCAATGGATATTCCTTTTGATGATAATCTTTTGGTACTTGATGTACGTAAACCGAATGAGTTTGCAGAAGGCCATGTAAAAGATGCGATAAATCTTCCTCTGAGCGAAATGGTAGATGTAGCGCAGATAGCTACTCTAGATGAGGATCAGAACATTTATATACATTGCGCTGCCGGATACAGAAGTGTGATTGCAGCTTCGCTTTTAAAAAGGCATGGTTATCATAATCTCAGAAATATATCAGGTGGCTGGTCTAAAATAAAAGCAGAAGACGGAATATCTATTGAAAAAGAAGGGGCATTATTGAATTAAGATCAATTTGAATTAAAATAAAAAAAGCGATACCAAACAGCATCGCCTCATTTATTAGTTTTAAGTAGTTTACCAACTTTTTTTGGCAACACCATCTTTTACTGCTTGTAAAGCATTTGCTTCACTAAGCATAGTAGTCATTTTGTTCCCTTTGCCATCATGGCCTTGCGCCATGTATCCGCCTCGGGAAGTTTTGGTAATTACTGCATCTTCCATAGGGACATTTTTCTCTTTGGTTTTCATGCAATAGGCTGTTAATTTTTTCGACATTTTGATTAGGTTTATGGGTTTATTAATTAATGATTGGCAATGTAAATTGACAATTCATTTCAAATGTAGTATTTTATACGTATTTCACCTTATCTATTTCTAAATACTAAGTAATAATCAATTTTGTAAAGAATTCTTTATTTTCTTAATATTTACTTTCAAGGCATATTTAATGTACATTTCATAGGAGTATTCTAATCCTGTTCCGCTCGACATTTTTTCACGAAGGTCTTTATATGGAATAAAACGGAAATCAAAATTTACATTTTTAAATATCTCTTTATCATAAATAAAGCTTGCAATGATGAGCTCACGGCGCTTTTCTACTAATCCCGGATATTTTTCAGAAACTGATTGAAATAATGCCATCCCACGCGGTCCGATATAACCATCTCCATACCAATACCGGAGATCTATACCTATATTTTTAAAGCCAAATAGCAAGTGCGAAAGAAATCCATTTCCTTCGTTGAAAGGTTGTTTTTTCTGTCCCGAAATATCTTTATAATTCACATAATAATTATCAAATACTATTTTTTGCAATAGCTTTTTATTTATATTAAAAGTTAATGAAGCGCCTGTAGCAAAATTGGTAAGTGATTGTAACGGCGTGTTCAGGGTATCTACCTGGCCACCCTTGTGAGAATACAGCAACTGTATTGGGATATTTAAATTGAATGTCTTTTTATTAATAACGTTCAGTTTGCCCGAATATCCAATATCAAATTCTTCTTTAAAATCATCGCCCGGATGAATGGCTCTTCTCCAGTTTATAAAGAGATCGTGCGTATATGGTTTGGTATCTACCTGAAATTGAAAACCGTTTTCTAATCTTTCATTGATAATTAATTTATAATCGTAAATAGGTTCTATAAAGCCATGGTTCAGGTTTCCTTCGAGTGTGCCAATAATATAAGAAGAATGTTTCGCCCTATATTTTACCGAGAATGTAGGCGCTATAGTAGTATAATTTGGCCTTCCAAATTCTTTTTGCAAATAAATGCCTCCTTTAATAATCAGTTTTGGCGATATCTGGTATTCAATTTCCGGGATGATCTGGTAGCCAAATAAAGTACCGCTAAGTGGTATATTTCCAAACCACTCAGTATTATTGATGTAATTTAAATTATATAAATTGAACGAGAGCTGCTGGCTGTCTGCCGGATTGATAATAGTAGCATTTTTAAATGTAGGATAATCTACCTGGGCATTTACACTTAAGCTACATATGAGAAAGAGAAGGAAGAATATTTTTGAGAAAGCAATTTTCATGAAGATGAATTAATTTAATGACTGCAATATAATAAGACTGCATTTACCAAAGATTTTATTGGAGAAAAAACAAACATAATAAAGTAAACTTTTTTTAAACTAAAAAAGCCCTTTCGTTTTGAAAAGGCTTTTTATGTTATAATGTAAGAGCAAAGAGTAAGATGTAATTACAGGTTGATACCCATCCGGTCATTTCCCATTTTC
This sequence comes from Ginsengibacter sp., assembly GCA_039922575.1. GTDB lineage: Bacteria > Bacteroidota > Bacteroidia > Chitinophagales > Chitinophagaceae > Ginsengibacter. The sequence continues at coordinate 2,250 of JBDTEK010000182.1, read as the reverse complement.
CAATTTCTGCATTTACACATCTAACTTGGCGTACTTAGCGTGGGTTTCAATAAACTCCCTTCTTGGCGGTACATCATCGCCCATCAGCATGCTGAAAACCGCATCTGCTTCCACAGCGCTATCAATGGTTACTTGCTTCAGCGTGCGTGTAGCGGGGTTCATAGTTGTTTCCCAAAGTTGCTCGCTGTTCATTTCTCCCAAACCTTTATATCGCTGTATGCTTACGGAATCTTCTTTGCCCGCTGCTACTAATTGTATCCAGGCTTTGCGATCTTCGTCACTCCAGGCATAAGATTGTTCTTTTCCTTTTTTCATAAGATATAAAGGCGGTTGGGCAAGATATACAAAACCTTGTTCTACCAGTTCCTTCATATATCTGAAAACGAAAGTAAGTATGAGCGTAGCAATGTGGCTTCCATCCACATCGGCATCCGTCATTATGATGAGTTTATGATAACGGAGTTTGCTAAGATCAAGCGCTTTTGGGTCTTCCACTGTGCCTATTTTTACTCCAAGCGCGGTGAACATGTTTCTTATTTCCTCATTATCATAAATTTTATGTTCCATTGCTTTTTCTACGTTCAATATTTTTCCACGAAGTGGAAGTATTGCCTGGTAACTTCTGTCTCTTCCTTGTTTAGCTGTGCCGCCCGCTGAATCTCCTTCCACTAAAAACAACTCACATTTAAATGGGTCTTTATCGCTGCAATCAGCTAATTTACCGGGTAATCCTCCACCGGTTAATACACTTTTTCGCTGAACCATTTCACGGGCCTTTTTAGCAGCGGCTCTTGCCTGCGCAGCCAATATTACCTTTTGAATAATGGTTTTTGCATCTCTGGGATTTTCTTCCAGAAAGGCAACTAATACTTTGCTCAAAGTGGAATCTACAATTCCCATAACATCATTATTACCCAGCTTTGTCTTTGTTTGTCCTTCAAACTGAGGTTCGGGGACTTTTACAGAAATAACTGCGCTAAGGCCTTCACGGAAATCATCGCCTTCAATTTCAACTTTTGCTTTTTCAAACATGCCTTCTTTTTCACCATAACTTTTAAAAACCCGTGTTATAGATCGGCGAAATCCGGATACATGCGTACCACCTTCAATGGTATTAATATTATTAACGTAACTGAACAAATGTTCCTGGTAACCTGTGTTATAATTCATGGCGACCTCTACGGTTACATTACTTGCCGCATCATATCCATCACAATAAATTACTGAAGGAAGTAAAGATTGGCGGCTTGCGTTTTTATCTATTAATTCTACGAACTCCACAATTCCACCTTCGCTGTAAAACGTTTTTGAATATGTTTTTCCTCCATCATCTACTTCGCGCAGATCATTCAGGATAATAGTTATTTTCTTGTTTAAAAAAGAAAGCTCTCTCAATCTGCCTTCTAATATTTCGCGATTGTAAACCGATACGATAAAAATGGAACTATCGGGCCAAAAACGAATGGTAGTCCCGGTGGTATTACTTTCTCCTATTTCGCGCACGGTATATTGAGGTGCTCCTTTTGCGTATTCCTGTTCATAAGTTTTCCCATTGCGATTCACCGTAACGTGAAATTTACTGCTGAGAGCGTTCACGCAACTAACACCCACTCCGTGTAAACCGCCGCTTACCTTATAGGTATTTTTATCAAATTTGCCTCCTGCATGAAGCACAGTCATTACGACTTCAAGAGCGCTGCGCCCTTCTTTTTTCATAATTCCTGTTGGGATGCCACGTCCATTGTCTTCTACAGTTACTGAATTATCTTCATTTATAGTAACAGTAATCTTGTCACAATAGCCAGCAAGTGCCTCATCAATAGAATTATCTACTACTTCATATACAAGATGATGAAAGCCCTTGTTACCTACATCACCAATATACATTGCCGGACGATTTCTTACGGCTTCAAGTCCTTCAAGAACCTGAATACTGTCTGCTCCATAAGGATCAATTTTTGGGGTAATTACTTCTGCTATTTCTTCTGCCATAAGTGAGGGGATAAAATACAAATTTGTGTGAAAAAAAAGATGTGCAAATTTACTTAAAATGTGCCTTAATTCCTAATAAGATTTGAGCTCATTTTTTCACATAAAATGAACAGAAAAGTGATAGGAAACTCCGACGCCTGGTTTAATAATTTTCGATCTATTAATTGTTTTTAAAGGTCAGGCCACAGTGAAAAAAAATGAGAAAGGATATAACGAAATATAATTTTTTTAGAGAAATTATTTTCTATAAATATCGGT
>JBDTEK010000181.1:0-12886 GCA_039922575.1 Ginsengibacter sp. | reverse complement strand
AAATATTGAACCGCCCGGATAAGGATTTGGATATCGTTTGCATTGGAGATGGTATTGCACTTGCACAAAGAACAGCGCAAAAATTTTCTTCAAAACCGCATGTAAATTTCTTCAAAAATTTTGGTACTGCACAAATAAAAGTTTCTTGTCAAAATAATAATAACCCTGATTTTAGTCCTTCTGAAAGCTCCAATGAAGAAGCGTTCGATATCGAATTTGTAGGTGCCAGAAAGGAGAGTTATAATCCCGAAAGCCGAAAGCCAGACGTATTGCCAGGATCATTTGAAGAAGACAGAATGCGCAGGGATTTCACCATCAATACGCTTGCCATCAGCCTCAATAAAAATGATTATTTAAAGATCATAGATCCTCTAAACGGAATGGCTGATATCGAAGAGAAAATAATCCGCACTCCATTGCCGCCAGATCAAACTTTTAGCGACGATCCTTTAAGAATGATGAGAGCGATAAGGTTTGCAACACAATTAAATTTCAGCATCTTCCCGGAGACTTTTGAAGCGATAGAACGAAATGCACAACGTATAAAAATAGTGAGCGGCGAAAGGATTATTGATGAGATCAATAAAATCATAATGACTCCGAAACCCTCCATTGGCTTTGACCTTTTGTATAAAAGCGGCTTATTAAAAATAATTTTTCCACAAATGATAGCCCTTGTGGGAGCGGAATATATAGACGGCAAAGGGCATAAAGATAATTTCTACCACACGCTACAGGTACTGGATAATATTGCTCCAAATACCAACGACTTGTGGTTGAGATGGGCGGCCATCCTGCATGATATTGCCAAACCGGCCACAAAAAAATTTGAAGAAGGCCACGGATGGACCTTTCATGGGCATGAGGTGGTAGGAGGCAGAATGGTTCCAAAAATATTTGCACAATTAAAACTGCCTTTGAATGAGAAGATGAAATTTGTAAAAAAAATGGTAGAGTTGCATTTGCGCCCTATTAGCCTCACAAAAGAGAATATAACGGACTCAGCTATACGCAGATTGATCTTTGATGCCGGTGATGATATTGAAAGTTTAATGAAGCTTTGCAAATCTGATATTACCTCAAAAAATAAACAAAAAGCACAACGATATCTTGCCAACTTTGAGATGGTGGAAAAAAGATTAAAAGAGGTGGAGGAATCAGATCACTTACGTAACTGGCAGCCTCCTATAACGGGAGAAATTATTATGAAAGAATTTGGCCTTTCGCCTTCGCGTATTGTGGGTGAAATAAAAAACGCAGTCCGCGAAGCTATCCTGGACGGAATTATTCCCAACGAATATGGCGCTGCCTTTGAATACATGAATAAGATTGCCACAGATTTGGGTGTGCAAAAAACTTCCTCACCGACTCCCTCTAATTGATTTTACGAATGTATATCTTATCGTTTTTTTTTGTAACAAAATATAATAGAATTGGCCTTATTTAACAAAAAGAATTTTCAAATTTTACTTGTTTTTCCACCAAATATTTTAATTCATAAGTAAGCCTTAAATTTGCTTATGGCAATTTTAAAATTCCGAGTTTACTGGGAAGATGACGACAGCATTTATCGTGACCTGGTCATAAGGCACACGCAAAACTTTTCAGAACTTCATGATTTTATTCTGAAATGTTTTGAGTTTGATAATAAACATGAGGCCACTTTTTACCGGAGTAATGACCATTGGCAAAGAGGAAAAGAAATTACCCTCATAAAATATGATAAAGTGTATAAGGTAGCGCCGTTGATAATGTGCGAAACTACCATTGGCTCCGAAATGCGCGACCCTAATCAAAAGTTTATTTACATATATGATTTTCATAAAAACTGGACTTTCATGGTCGAATTAATTAATATAAATAAAGAAGAAAATCAAAAATCAGTTTATCCTTCGTGCACCCGCTCTGAAGGCATTATGCCAAGCCAGTACGGTACTAAAGGCCTTGTAAATGAAAAATTAGCCGAGATCGAGGAAAAATATGATCTGAATACTGCAGTTCTCGCTGATGGATATAGCGAAGAAGGAGAAGAAGCGGAAACGGCTGAAAGCGACGCCGATGAGGATGTTGAAGAAAACAGCACGGAAGAGATTTAATAAATATTTGTTGGGTTCTTTACAAACCCAAACATAGATATGAATAAGAAAACCTGCTTTATCGTCTGCGGTCCCACAGCCAGCGGTAAAACCGCCTACGGAATTAATCTTGCACAACAATACCATACACAAATTATTTCTGCAGACAGCCGCCAGTGTTTTAAAGAATTAAATATCGGAGTGGCAAAGCCATCTGAAGAATATCTTAAAAAAGTGAAACATTATTTCATCAATACTCATTCAATTGATGATGAAGTGAATGTGAAAACTTTTGAAGAATATGCACTTGCCTCGGTACATGAAATATTTGAAAATAATGATGTAGCAATTATGGCGGGCGGCACCGGCCTTTATATAAAAGCATTTTGCGAGGGCCTGGATGATATTCCTCAAGGGAAAGAATCAATTCGCCTGGAAATCAATGAACAGTATAAGGAAAAAGGTTTTGAATGGTTGAGCAACCAATTAAAAATTCAGGATAAAGATTTTTTTTTAAAAGGTGAAATGCATAATCCCCAAAGAATGTTGCGCTCACTTGAAGTGAAACTCTCTACGGGAAAATCAATTCTTGCTTTTCAATCCGGCAAAAAAGAAAAACGCAATTTTGAAATAAAGAACATATTATTAGAACTACCGAGAGAAGAACTTTATAAAAATATCAATCAGAGGGTTGATAAAATGATGGAAGTTGGATTGTTGAAAGAAGCAGAAAGCTTGTACCAATACAAACGCTTGAATGCATTACAAACAGTAGGTTACAAAGAACTGTTTCATTATTTTGAAGGAAAAATATCTTTAGAAAAAGCGGTTGATGACATTAAAAAAAATACAAGGCATTTTGCCAAAAGGCAAATTACCTGGTTTAATAAATTTATTCAACGATAAGTTTATTGAATAAGAAATTGATAAAAGCAACAAGGTTCCAAATGGTATAACTTCCTGGTTTGATCAACATTCAATCTTACTTCTCATATTTTAAATCCTAAAGTAGCTACAATATTCCCTGCATTATTTTTCAACATTGCAGGCACATTTGGCTTGTCTTCCAATAAGTAAGGATAGTGAATGTCTTTACTCAAAGAATACACGTAAGTCAGGTCTATAAACATTCCTCTTTTTCTATAACCAAGGCCGCCACTCACTTTTATTACGTCGGCACTTTCATTTTTATATGGGTTTCCATAATAAGCGCCACCCAATCTAAACATGATTGTATTAAATTTTAGTTCTCCACCAAGGCGTACATTAATGGTATTTTTATAAAGATTATCTATGGTGCTGTTCAGCGATTTATAATAAGATTTACTATCTGCATTGTTATCTGCCGCGTGAAAAGACATGTCTTTATAATTGACATATTCTACGTCCGCTGTAACAAAACCGCGCTGTTGCTGCACATCTGCCGTTTCACGAAAAACATAAGATCCACTTACTATCAATCTCCAGGGAGTAGAGATATTATATTTGGAATGTAAAGGTTGACCATTAGTTATATCCGTACTACTGTATTTTTTTATTCCTGCACCTCCATATCCCTCTAAATCCGTAACTACCTGTGCAACATAATCATCTGTTAATTGGTAAAAAGTGGGGGTATGAACGGCTAAGCCAAGACGAATGGATTCAACCGGTTTGAAAATAACACCAAACTTTCCGTTTATACCAATACCTTTTGTTTCCAGTGTTTCATTGGCTTCAAAATAATTGAAATCATTATTCGTATTACCTGAAGCATCGCTTTCTCTATAGGTTGCATTACGGGTGTATCTTAAGAAAGGGAAAGTAAGTGTTCCTCCAAAATACCATTTGTCTTTTAAATTAATTCCGGTACCGATGGCTACGTCCGTAATTCCCCCTGAAGTATTGATGGTATTTTCCTGGTTTAGACCATCAGCAGGATTAGCCTGAGTACGGTAACCAGTTACCTGAGAACTGTCCGCATTATAAGTGGGACTAATCAACCATGTTGCAAGTGCGAGGCTACTTCCATAGGGAAAAGCAGAAAGCGCCGAATCCGGATTGGTTGCATTAGCATTCCTCAGTTCCTCTAAATATTTTTCTGAGAAAGAAGACGATTTATTTAACCCTTTATAATAAATCTGGTTGTTAAAATCTGCACTTCTGTTGATACCAATCCCTATTGTAATACTTCTTATATTTTTATTAGTAGATGGTGTTGAAAATAAAATCCCGCTTGCTCCAAGGTTCAATTTATTTTCAGAAGACTTTGCGGGGGAATTTAAATAATTAGATTTATCTGACTTAATAGAATAGCCCGGAGTTAAAAGAAAATCGCCGGTTTTATAAAATCCCAATCCCGCAGGATTAATAAAAAGGGATGTAAATTCACCTCCCAAAGACGCGCCGGCGCCACCAATTGCCTGGTTACGGGCCGTTCCTCCGTTTTGTGTTAAATAAGAATACCTTAATGCATCCGCGGGCTCCTGAGCAAACGCGCTGCTTAAAGCAAATGAAGAAATAAGGATTAAAAAGGTTGTTTTCATTGCACAAGAATTTTTATGTCAGGATTAAATAATGGATCAAAATAAAAAAATATTTTACTTAAATCATTATCAATTTTATTTCCAAATTTTATTTACCAGCGATTGATTCAAAAAATCTACAAAATTTATCTAAAAAAAAAGGATGAATAAAAACTCATCCTCTTTTGAAGAATTTTTTATCTTCTGAATGTTCTTACCGGTGCGCTGCCGCCACTGTTTCCTGATGAGGAAGGTGTACTTGAAGGAGTATTATCAAAAGAACGTGAAGGTGGCGTATAAGTTCTCTCGCTATTACTACTTCTATCGCTGCTATTATTGTTATAAGTTCTGTTATTGCTCGTTGCTGGTGTGTAATATCTGCTGTTGGATGGAGTAAATACTCTTCTGAGTACATTTCCTACTCCTGTTCCCTGATTGGCCTGTATTTGCCCTGTTGGCCTGAAAGTTCTTACAGGTGAAGGTGAAACAGAAATATTCGAAGGGACATAACTTCCGTTTGCATTTCTAACCCCGCTAGAGGTTGTTCCTGTATTGTTGTATGCACCCAAATTATACCTTCTTGCGCCAGTGTTGGTATTTATATTACCAATAGCAGGATATGAATAAATGGGTGGATAGTAACCTCCTCCATAATAATTACCATAATAATTGCCATAACCTAAGCCTAATCCTAAACCACTATAGTAAGGAGAATAAAAATTATTGTAAGGATCGTAAGAATATGGATCATAGATGCCTTTGTATCCGAAAGAGTTGTAAGCATATGGATTGTAAGCATATGGATTGAAATTATATGGATTGTAATTATATCCAAAAGGGCTGTAAGAGTAGGGATCATAACCATATCCAATACCTAAGGTTATACCCGTTCTGTATCTTTGATCGCGAATGCCGCGGCGTATGTCCTGTTCTTCTTCGTTGCGATTTGCATAAGAATCTCTGTCACTTTGATTATTAGTTGCTACATACGTTTCCTGTACTGCCGGAGCAGGAGAATAATAAACATCGTCCGGCGTTTGACCGGTATGGTAAGCCGTGCTGCAACTGCTGAAAGCAGCCACTAAACCAACGAGTAATAAATCTTTTGTTTTCATGGCTTTAAGTTTAAAATTAAATTAATAATGAAGTTTTACTTTTGCGCCTTATCTGATGTAAATTTAAGAATATTCCCTAACTATATAACGATTGTTTTGATGAGCGGTTGTTAAAAAATAGCTAAACGAGTAAGCATTATTAATTTAAGAAAAAGCATGGAAAAGTAATTTTTTCAAAAATAAATATAAAGTTCAAAAATAAAATGAGTAAAGAAATTACAAGCCGCGAAACAGACTATTCGCAATGGTATAATGATCTTATTATAAAAGCCGGTCTGGCCGATTATAGCGCTGTTCGTGGATGTATGGTTATAAAGCCATATGGCTTTGCGCTTTGGGAAAATATGCGCGATCAATTAGACAAGCGCTTTAAAGAAACAGGTCACCAAAACGCTTATTTTCCGCTTTTTATTCCAAAAAGTTTTTTAAGTAAAGAAGCTGCACATGTGGAAGGTTTTGCAAAGGAATGTGCCGTGGTAACTCATTACCGTCTGATGAATGATCCCAACGGAAAAGGGATTGTAGTAGATCCGGATGCAAAGCTGGAAGAGGAATTGATAGTAAGGCCTACTTCAGAAACAATTATTTGGAATACTTATAAAACATGGATCCAGTCTTACCGCGATCTTCCATTATTAATAAATCAGTGGGCAAATGTAGTAAGATGGGAAATGCGCACCCGTCTATTTTTACGCACTACAGAATTTTTATGGCAGGAAGGGCATACCGCCCACGCCACCTCACAGGAAGCGATAGACGAAACAATTCAAATGTTGAATATATACGCGGAATTTGCTGAAGAATGGATGGCAATGCCTGTGATAAAAGGAATAAAAAGTATTAACGAGCGTTTTGCAGGCGCCGAAGATACTTATTGCATTGAAGCCCTGATGCAGGATGGAAAAGCTTTACAGGCCGGCACTTCACATTTTTTAGGTCAAAACTTTGCCAAAGCATTCGATGTAAAATTTAGTGATAAAGAAAATAAACTTGATTATGTATGGGCTACAAGCTGGGGCGTTAGCACACGTTTAATTGGAGCACTTGTGATGGCGCATAGTGATGATGATGGCCTTGTGCTTCCGCCCAAATTGGCTCCTATACAAGTAGTCATTATACCTATTTACAAAGGAGATGAACAAAAGAGCGCAATAGACGAAAAAGGAAAATCTCTCGTAAAAGACTTAAAAGCATTGGGAATTTCTGTAAAATATGATCATGACGACAGCCGCCGTCCTGGATGGAAATTCGCTGAGTATGAAATGAAAGGAGTGCCTGTAAGAATTGCTATTGGCGCACGCGACATAGAAAATAATTCTGTGGAGGTAGCAAGGAGAGACACTAAAACCAAACAAAAAGTTCCTTTGGATGGCCTTTCCGGTTTCGTTAATATTTTATTAAATGAAATCCAGGATAATATTTACAATAAGGCAAAAATCTATCGTGATAATAACATCACTAAAGCAGACACATGGGCAGAATTTGTAGAACTTCTGGATGAAAAAGGAGGCTTTATTTCAGCGCATTGGGATGGCACTGCAGAAACAGAAGAAAAAATAAAGGAGCTTACTAAAGCTACGATACGCTGCATCCCTTTAAATAATGTAAAAGAGGAAGGCAAATGTATTTTAACGGGAAAGCCAAGCGTGGAACGCGTCTTATTTGCAAGGGCATATTAATGGGATAATTAGCTAATGTAGTAATGTGCAAATGTGATAATTAGCTAATTTCCTTACTTTTGCGGCTTTAAAAAAATGATGCAGTATGATAAGTGTAAATAATGTAACCCTGGCGTATGGAAAGAGGGTCTTGTTTGACGAAGTAAATTTAAATTTCGTAAAAGGAAATTGTTATGGAATCATAGGCGCTAATGGTGCGGGAAAATCTACTATCCTAAAAATAATCAGCGGCGAAATTGAGCCAAATAAAGGTTCTGTGAGCATAACGCCTGGCGAGCGTATGGCCGTGTTGCAGCAGGACCAGTTTGAGTTTGGAGATGTTACCGCGTTACATACTGTGATGATGGGGCATAAAAAAATGTGGGAAGTAATGCTCGAAAAAGATGCTATCTACATGAAAGAAGATTTCTCGGAAGCAGACGGAATGAAGGCGGGCCACCTGGAATCGGAATTTGGAGAAATGGGCGGTTATACTGCCGAAAGCGATGCGGCTACTTTGCTAAATGAACTGGGTGTGCCAGACGATCAACATCAATTGCTGATGCGGGATATTGCCGCCAACATGAAAGTAAGGATTCTGCTGGCACAGGCCCTTTTTGGGAATCCGGATATTCTATTATTGGACGAACCGACAAATAATCTTGATGTAGATACTATTTTGTGGCTGGAAAATTTCCTTGCCGATTATCAAAATATAGTGCTGGTAGTGAGTCACGATCGTCATTTTTTAGATGCAGTGTGCACACACGTTGCAGATGTGGATAAACAAAAAATAAAAATATATACCGGCAACTATACTTTCTGGTACGAAAGCAGCCAGTTAGCTGCTAGGCAGGCAACTGACAAGAATAAAAAACAAGAAGAAAAGAAAAAAGATCTTTTGGAATTTATTGCACGCTTCAGTGCCAATGCATCAAAAAGCAAACAAGCTACTTCACGTAAAAAAGCTTTGGACAAATTAGTCTTTGAAGATATTACTCCCAGCAACAGAAAATACCCCGGCATTATTTTCAAACCGGAAAGAGAGCCTGGAAATCAAATTTTAAACGTTCAAAAATTGAGAAAAAGTGTAGATGGGCGTACTCTGTTCAGTAATGTAAATTTTGATATTGTAAAAGGTCAAAAGATTGCTTTCCTAAGCAAAGATCCTGTGGCACTCACTTCTTTTTTTGAAATAATCAACAATAGGATGAAGCCCGATAGCGGTGAATTTGAATGGGGAAGTACAATTACCACAGCTTATTTACCAAACGATAATAGTGAATTTTTTACCGGCCAGCTTACCCTGATGGATTGGCTGCGGCAATATGTTCCAGGGCATTACACCGATGTGGACGAAGATTTTTTAAGAGGATTTTTGGGGAAAATGCTTTTCAGTGGTGATGAAATTAAAAAGAAAACCAATGTACTTAGTGGAGGCGAAAAAGTAAGATGCATGATTAGCCGGATGATGTTGCAAAATCCCAATGCCGTTATTTTGGATGAACCTACCAATCATCTTGATTTAGAAAGTATCACTGCATTTAATGATGGCATGATCACTTTTCCCGGTATCGTTTTAATGACAACACATGATCACCAGTTTATGCAAACTACCGCTAATCGCATTATAGAAATTACACCAAAAGGAATCATAGACCGTCTTTGTACCTACGATGAATATCTGGAAGATAATCGGATTGAAGTTTTGCAGGAGGAAATGTACGCGTGATGTAGGAAGGCTGACGGCTGATAGCTAAAGGCTTAAAGATCAAAGCTCAAAGCTGAAGGCTCATGGCTCTTTCAACGCTAATTTGTTATTGCTTTTTATTACATCCCAATATTCTTTTCCATAACCAACCAATATTTCTCCATAAGCCGGAATATCTTTCACAGCATCTACAAAAATTTTCCCTTTATCTTTTACATATTCCGAATTGTTATTCACTCCTTTGATCCGGGTAATGCCTTTTGCATCGTTCGCATATCTTGCAAAGGCCTTCAGCCTTCGTTTAGCATCAATAACAGTATTGCGGTTTATATAATATACGTAGGCATTAAATTGTCCAGATTGAGTTACCTTCTTCCAGGTGGTAATGTTTCCTTTGTATTCCGCAATTCTAGTGCCTTTTGGAATCTTTTTTTTCGTAAACAAGCCTTTGCCGGCCGAAGTAATTTTTGATCTTTTTATATACAATTGTTTTTCAAGAAACATCTTAATTAAGAATTTTAAAGGTTTAAAGTCTGACTATTTTAAGATAAAAATAATTATAGTAAAGTAAGGCAAAAAAAATATTTTCATAAAAATTGTTCAATTCAATTCATTTTAAAAAAATACCTTTTACCTTTTCGAAATGAAAACAATATTAATTGTCATTTTTTGTTTCGCCGAAGTTTCCGTTTTTGCACAAACACAAATTAAAATTGAAGACGCTAAAATTAACGAAGGTGATTCAGTAAAGATCTGTAACAAAATTTTTAGTGGAAAGTACCTGGCTTCCGCAAAAGATCCTGTTACGTTACTTGATTTCGGAGGAAATTATCCTGATCAACTGTTGACCCTCGTAATACATAACGATACCAGAAATCTTTTCAATAAACCTCCAGAAGAATATTATAAAGGCGCACAGGTTTGCGTAACCGGCGTCATCAAAATATTTAAAGGGAAGCCGGAGATTTTAATTAATAATCCCAATCAAATTCAGGAAGTGATTATTGATAAAATAAAAGCAAGGGAACCTGAATAGAAATAGTTTACAGCAATTTTTAATTCTGATTTGTATTATTTCACCATAAACACGGGTCATAAAAAAAATAGCGCTATTCTATTAAAATAAACGCTATTAGGTATTAATTTTAAAAAGTTTTAATGTTAATCAATTCCACCCTTTCTTGTCGGGGATTTCATTTCCGGCCATTTTGCCTGCTCACCGGTTTTTGAATTTATGGGTAAAATTGATTTTACATTAGAGCTCCTGGCAGGGTCCTCACTTGCTTCATAAGCTAATATAGCTGTAAGTATGGCATTGTTTCGTACATCATCAAAAACAATTTTATCGTATGTATCCCTGTTGGTATGCCAGGTGTATGTTCCATAGCTCCAGCTATTGGAACTTAATGAAAATGCAGGAGCGCCGGCAGCAACAAATGACGCAAAATCAGATCCTCCACCACCTGGATATCCGGGGAAACTGGTTTGAATCTGGTTACGAATATCGTCCGGAACCGCTGCCAGCCAACGACCGATGTAGTCATAAGCATTTAAAAATCCTTGCCCTGCAATATTCACTACTCTTCCGGTTCCATTATCCTGGTTAAAAACTGCCTGAATATTTTTTACTATTTCAGGATGGTCTTCTACAAATGCGCGTGATCCATTCAATCCCTGCTCTTCACTTCCCCAATGGCCCACCAGGATGGTTCTCTTCGGATTAGGATATATTTTTTTTAAAATCCTCATTGCTTCCATCATGGTCAACGTACCAGTGCCGTTGTCTGTAGCTCCGGTGGCACCATCCCACGAATCAAAATGAGCAGATAATATCACATACTCCTCAGGCTTTTCAGTTCCTTTTATTTCAGCAATCGTATTAAAAGTGGGTTGCATTCCGGTTTCTCTGGAATCTGCCCTGATACTAAGCTTTGGGGCTGGCCCCGATTCTGCTAAACGATAAACTAATCCATAATCTTCCAATGAAATATCAACAGTCGGAATTCTTTTTGTATTGGTTCCAAAAATCTTATCTACTCCAAAACCTGCAGACCAATAATTACTAATGATTCCCGCGGCTCCCGCATTCTCCAAAGCAAGTAATAAAGTCTTATTAGTATATCCTGTTTTTGAAATGCGACGGCGCCAGTCTGCAGTTTGCCTAGTTCTTACGTCTTTCATTTTTTGAATGGACTCTTTTGTACCAAATTCTTCCCAATTATAATCGGGCCTTCCGGTCGGTTGATTCATTGAAACCATAACAAATTTCCCTTTAACTGATGGCAACCATTTTTGAAAAGACATAGAATCGGCTACCTCAGCAAGGATGATCACTTCTGCTGTTATACTTTTTCCTTTTGTAGAAGGGCTCCACGCGAGTTGTGTTCCTTCCAAAGATTTTACCCAGGGAGATACCATATCTATGTGGGAAATGCCCCGCTCCCATCCGCGCCACTCACCCCATTTTTCATTATGTACACTTATACCCCAACCGTTATATTTGGCCACTGCCCAATCATTTGCCTGTTGCATTTTCGGGCTTCCTACCAGCCGCGGCCCTATTTTGTCAAATAGCTCGTGAGCCAGCGTTTCTAACTGTGAATTTTCAGTAGCCTCTTTTACAATGGAATTAATGATATCAGTGTTTTTTACCTGCGCAAAAGAAAAATTTGCAACAAATAAAAGGATAATAAAAAATGTAGACCTTAGATTTTTCATGTTGTAGTAGTTAATAAAAAATAGGGTTTTGAAAAAATTGAAAAAGACGAAACTAAGGAAAAACAGCCATTCAATTTTTTTTAAAAAACAGGACTCAATGGTAAATTAGAAATAGACCAAAACCGGTACCACAAGAAGACGAAATATTCCATTTATTTTTGAACTCCCATAATTTTCTCCGCTACCGGATGTTCTGCTGTAAAATTTATTCCTATTAAAGAAGCAATTGTTTGGGCAAATTGTTTTTGATATATCTGTTGCCTGTTTTTCATTTCGCCTTTAGCTGGAATATGCGGCCCCATTACTCCAAACCATATCTCATGCGAATCAGGAATGTCGCTTCCATGGTCTCTCCACTGATCTTTATTTTTATCTCCACGTCCATGGTCAACTGTAATGAATAGCGATGTATTGTTTTTATATTGCGGCTTGCTCTGAATATAATCCCATATATCCTTCACCCATTTATCAAATTGATGCGCAGATTCAAGATAACTTTTATATTGGCCTGCATGTGCCCATTCATCTGTTTCACCATAGGCGATATAAATCACCTTCGGGCTGTTCTTTTTAAGTTCCTCCATGGCTTCATAATGCGTAAACACATCCAGGCATTCATCTTCATCCCATGGCTTATAAGAATCTTTTAGCATGGAATTAATCAATCTTTCTTTTTCATTTGGATTTTCCCCTCCGCATTGGTCAAACGCTGCAACTACCGGAAAGCCGCAACGGGGCTCATTTAGTATTCTGTTAAATGCTTCCCAGGCTCCAAATGCCGCCACTTTATTTTTATAGTTCCGCTGCTTATTTATATATTCCAGCACATTGGTATTTGGATTATTTTTATAGCTATTGGAGTTGACTAACGTATCTACATACCCGCAAAATATTTCACTATAGCCCGGATAAGAAAACCAATAAGGATTTGAGTTATCAACATTATTTCCAAATCTCCGGTTGCCATAAATCTGGCCATTTACGGCAACGGTGTTCCAAAGAAACGGAAGCAGTTTTCTTCTTCTCTCAGCAATACTATCCGACCAGTATTTTTTAAAAATATAATTACTATCACCCTGGTTATATCGCGGCTGATTGGCAATTG
>JBDTEK010000180.1:0-5638 GCA_039922575.1 Ginsengibacter sp. | reverse complement strand
CGGGTATTTTTGATTTGCTTTTTGTTTCACGATTGTTTACTATTTTACTTGTTTCAGAACTATGCTGATCCTGGTATGTTGTGCTATCATTTTTGGGATAAAGATCAGCAGGTAGTTGTGAATCAATGTTTTTTGAAAAATCATTTTCACTCCCGTTAGTTATTATTTGAATTCCTTGTATTTTGTTTTTTTCATGTGAGATGCCCGATTGTGCTATCATCATTTTTTTACCTGGAGAAATTTCACTGGATGCTTTTTTAATTTTTTCAGATAATTTATTTGTAGTGATATTATCTTTTGAAATGGAATTATTATTTGTATTAACCCGCTGATCTATTTGATTCTCTTTTTGGGCAACCTGGTAATTTTTAGAATTAAGATTTAAAATCATAAAACCGATCACCAATGAGATACCTATTAATATTAAAAGAAGAAGCAATTTTTTATAATTATTTTTTCTTTGAGATTTTTGGGTGTCATTCGGAGGAACTACTGAAGAAAGCTTTTTTTCAATAGTATCCCAATTGCTTTGCCCCGGGTGAAGTGGGTATTTTTCAGCCGCACGCCTGAATAAATCGTCCATATCGTTATCTATATTCTGCATGCTGACAAAGATTCTTTTTGATTGATAAATTTTTGCATTAATGCCTTAGCCATCATTAAATTCGATTTGGAAGTGCCAACCGGAATACCCAGGATTTCCGCTATTTCAAAGTGTTTATAGCCATCTATTACATGCATATTAAAAACAATTCTATATTGTGGCGGAAGTTTTTTTGTAAGCATTACCAACTCTTTGTAAATAATTAATTGTTCCGAAGAAGGATCGGTTTCTTTAATATTCCATGCATACTCCGGTATGCTCCCAATTTCCGGCAACATCATCTTTTTTCTTAAAAGATCTATTGAACAGTTTACCATTATCCTTTTCATCCATCCACCCAACATTTTTTCAATATTGCTATGCGTTTCCAAAATAAATCTGTCAATGCTCAAAAAAAACTTTAGAAACCCATCATTGGTAACTTCCACAGCTTCTTCATAATTATATACATACCTGAAAACTATTTTCATGGCAAAGCCATGATACTTTTCGTAAAGTAACTTTTGGCATTTGCGGTCACCATCCCTGCATCCCTGTAATATGTCTTCTGTTTTTTTCAAATAATCAATTAAAGAATTAGCGGATCATTATTTACTTATGATATCATTCTTCAAAGTACAGGATAAAATGGATTGATTTCCTAACCGGTTACAGGCAAGTACGAGTGTTTTTTAAAAAAGGTTGTAACAGCAGAATAAAAAATTATAAAGAAAAAGAAATTCAGGTTTTTACCTCCACTCCTGTCTCACGAGTTCATTTACTTCATTTCTCTTCTTTTTTCGAGAGTCACGATTGGGAGAAAAAACGGCTTGTAATACCCTATTCTGGCTCGTGGTTACAGCTTGGAGTTAGCACAATCGTCCGTTTGTGCTCCCTGGTAAAATTTAAAAAAAATCGTTGCTATTTCATAAGAATTATCAAATCAGCAATAAAGGCCCTAAGCAATTCAACAATAAAACAATTAAACAATTACCCAATGATCTTCACAAGCTTACTTTTGCGCCTGCACTGATCCACTTCCCGCAATATGAATTTCCGGAGCTGATGGATTTCCCTGGTAATAAACATCTCCGCTTCCTGCTACATTTACTTTTAAATGAACACTCGCAAATACATGCACATCAGAACTTCCGGCAACGCTGATCGTAGCGTTTTCACTTTGCAGGTTGCCGCAATCCACATCCCCGCTGCCGCTTAATTTGCACTCAAAATCTTTGGTTTTGCCAGATAGCTTTATCGTTCCCGACCCCGACCCTGAAACATGAACCGCAGGCGCATCCACTGTTGCACTCACATCTCCTGAACCTGATAGCGAAAATTCTATTGTGTTGGTATTTTTAATAACTCCGGTGGCCGAGATATCTCCCGATCCGGATGTACTGATTTTGTCAAGTGAGGGTGCCGTTACGATTACTTTAGCATGGTCGTTACTTATATTATATCCATTCTTATAATGAATATTTAAAACGCCATCCTTTAAATCGGTTACTACATATTGCAACAAATTTTCATCATTTTCTACCGTCACAGAATAATGATCCCCACTATTGATCTCTACATCTATAGAACCAGATGTGCCAACGCCATGAAACGTGGAAATATCCCTCTTTTCATCCTTAATGGTTCCATTACCCGAAACATAATCGCCCATAATATTACACGATAGCAGGCATACAGAAGATATTATTAAGAACATCAACTTTTTCATGGTATTTTGTTTTACGTAAAAATAAATGCAATTTACAAACTTCAATAAACTTTTTACCTTCGCAGCAAATGACCCAAAAAATCCTGATCCTCGACTTCGGCTCACAATATACTCAACTGATAGGCAGGGCTGTTCGCGAAGCCAATGTGTATTGCGAAATAATTCCCTTCAATAAAGAAATCAACTATTCCGAAAATCTGAAAGGGATCATTCTTTCAGGTTCCCCATTTTCCGTAAATGAGGGCAATGCACCAATCGTTGATATAAAAAACATAACAGAAAAAGTGCCGGTTTTAGGTATCTGCTATGGCGCTCAAATGATAGCCAAACTATTTGGAGGTAGTGTAGAGAAAAGCGATAAACGCGAATATGGAAGATCTAAACTTCAAATAATTTCACCTGATAAATTATTAAACCACGTTCAAAATGACTCTGATGTATGGATGAGCCATAGCGATACTATTTCGAAACTTCCTGATGGATTTTCTATTACTGCTACTACACAATCTATACCGGTAGCCGCTTTCAGTAATGAACAAGAAAAGAAAAAAATCTACGGTTTACAATTTCACCCGGAAGTTTATCATTCTGCCGAAGGCAAAAAAATTATTAAAAACTTTCTCATCAATATTTGTGAATGCACACAAGACTGGACGCCGGCGAATTTTATCAACGATTCTGTCGCTTCCTTAAAAGAAATAATAGGACACAAAAAAGTTATCATGGCATTAAGCGGCGGTGTTGATTCTACTGTTGCTGCTACATTAATACATCGGGCAATCGGCGATAATCTGTTTGGAATTTTTGTTGATAACGGCGTTCTTAGAAAAAATGAATTCGAACAGGTAATCGAATCGTGCAAAGGCATTGGATTGAATATAAAAGGGATTAATGCCAAAGAACATTTTTATACAAAACTGGCAGGAAAATCAGACCCCGAAGAAAAACGAAAAATCATCGGAAAAGGCTTTATTGACATTTTTGATAAAGAAGCGCATAACATTGAGGGAATTGAATTTCTTGCCCAGGGAACTATTTATCCTGATGTGATAGAATCTGTTTCGGTACATGGACCATCAGTCACTATAAAATCGCATCATAATGTGGGCGGCCTTCCTGCATTTATGAAACTAAAATTAATAGAACCATTGCGTTCTTTATTTAAAGATGAAGTAAGAAAGATAGGCGCCGAATTAGGAATTCCGTCTTCATTATTAAACCGGCATCCATTTCCAGGTCCCGGCTTAGCAATTAGAATTTTGGGAGAAGTAACAGAGGAAAAGGTACAATTGTTGCAGAATGCAGATGATATTTATACAGATGCATTAAAGAAATGGGATCTCTATGCAACTGTTTGGCAGGCAGGAGCAATCTTATTGCCTGTAAAAACGGTGGGTGTTATGGGCGATGAAAGGACTTACGAATTTGTAGTTGCATTACGCGCAGTAACCTCTGTAGATGGCATGACGGCTGATTGGGCGCATCTTCCTTACGATTTTCTGGCCTATGTTTCCAATGAAATTATAAATAACGTAAAAGGAATCAATCGCGTAGTTTATGACATTAGCAGTAAGCCACCGGCAACAATAGAATGGGAATGATTTGTATTGTTTTGTGTTAAGATTTAGAAAGGGCTTAGCTAAACAGTGCTTTAGGCTTATTTTACAAAGTTTTAACCTGATACCCAATGCCTGACACCAAAAAATAAATATGAACAAGTTTTTTTTATTTTCTATCGTTCTCTTTCTTTTTTTAGGAAACCAAATCTCTTTTGCACAAAATACTTTTCCACCGAATAAAGTTTATCGTGTGGCTATTTTTGCTCCAATGTATCTGGATTCTGCTTTTACCGCCGGCGAGTTAAAATATCAAAATTCATTGCCCAGGTTAATTATGCCAGGCGTTGATTTCGTTCAGGGTGCACAAATTGCTTTAGACACTATTTCGCTAAATGGGAAAAAAGCTGAAACACATTTTTTTGATTCAAAATCTTTTGCAGAACCAATATCATGGCTTATCAGAAACAAAAAATTAGATAGCATAGATCTGCTGATTGGGTCTGTAAAAGAGCCCGAATACAGCGAATTGGCACAGTTTGCTGTTCAGAGAAACATTCCATTTATTTCAGCTACTTATCCCAATAATGGAGGAATCAAGGAAAATCCCTTCCTGGTAATTGTAAATCCTACCTTAAAAGCACACTGTGACGGAATTTTCAGTTACATCATGCAAAAGCATGGCACAGACAATATATATCTCATAAAGAAAAAAGGTGACAATAGAATTGATGATTATTTTAAGGCGATCAATAACGCAGAAGGGAAACCCTTTTTGAAAATAAAAACCATCACGCTTGACAGTTCTATCTCATCCTATGGGCTAAAAAACCTGGTGGATACTACCAAACCAATGGTAATAATAGGCGCCAGTCTTGATGAAACATTTTCAAAAAAACTTGCTGACGCGTGTTATCCAATTCAAAAAACAAATTCACTTGTTTTAGTGGGAATGCCCAATTGGGACGGATTTAGAAGTCTTATAAAAAAAAATGCATTTAAAGGTTTTCCTATCCGGTTTACCACACCTCATTACGATTCAAAAAATACCATTTTCACCGATTATTTAGTGCAAAAATATTTTCATTTGTACCGCGCTAAACCATCGGACATGGCCAATAAGGGTTTTGAAGCTACTTTTTATTTTGTCAATATTCTTTTGAATTATAATAAAGAGTTGATGGGCCACCTCAATGAAAATAATTACGCACCTTTTCACGATTTTAATTTCAAGCCTGTCTATGGCAATGCCAACGATAAAATTCCTGATTATTTTGAAAACAAGCATTTGTTCATTATGCAAATATTGGATGGCGATATTGTAAGGGAGTGGTAAAAATAATGAGTATCTCCAAAACGGACACTGTTTTAACCGGGTAATGCAATCGATTCAACCTTAATATTTTTAATGAAATACAACATCTTTTCTCTTTTTTCAATAAGGTACGATAAGATATAATGCAATAAGGTGGGCTTTTTTAATAAACTTTTTTACGAAGGTTACACAATATTGGTTCTTCTAATGCCGTAGCCATGACAGATTTATATCTTCCGATTTTAATTTACAGCAGACCAAATCCTCCGGAAAAATTTGTTGATCAATTAAATTTATATCAACCGATTAACGTAGGCTGCTTTTGTTTTGCCTCAGTGAAGAGAACCTTGAATGGTCCCCGATTTCATTTTTCTTTCAAAAATCTTTTCATGTAAATCGAAAATGTAAAATTTAAAATTCCACTTTTCCTCCTATCTTCGCGCAACCAAATTTTA
>JBDTEK010000179.1:0-9228 GCA_039922575.1 Ginsengibacter sp. | reverse complement strand
CCGGCAACTAATTTTCTCAAAAAAATGATTTGATTGCCTGCTTCCTTATTAGAAACATGGAAATTTTTAACGCGCTCAAATTTATTTAATGATTGAAATTTCTACTTTAACCTTAGTAGATTGTTTCTTCAAAAAAAGTCAACCTTATTGGCTTATTTTTTCCAAAGTTTTTTAGTAGAATCTGATAAATTTCTCCTATTCTTCAGCAATGACATCTTTGAATGTGGCTCTTTCTGGTTACCGATGCAATGTTGTAAAAATAAAATGAGTGTACAAATTGTTATATTCAATTTCAAAACGATTTTAAACCCTGATTTAATACTCATACACTAAATATCCCCAAGGCTGCATGCTATAGACATGGTTCTTACCTATCTCTTCTTTTACGTTTGTAAACACATTATTAGGATGACCATAAATGTCTTTTTCTTTAATAGTAAACTGTTGAGGTTGATTAGAAAGATTTAAAATTACGGCTACTTTATGTTTGCCCTTTTGCCTTATAAATGAAAAAATAGCTACATCATTTGCAGTAGCTAATTTTTTATAACCCGCATCAGCTGCTAATGCCGGGTTACGTTCGCGAAGATGAAGCAGCGCACTATAAAAAGGAGCCATTTCATATTTATTCCATACAATCGGGTCCTTCACAAAGAACTTTAATCTCTTTTTATTTGGCTCCTCCTGGCCACTATAAATTAATGGAATGCCCTGGTACATGGTTTGAGTAAATACCGCAAAAGTTTTATACGCATCACCATATTTTTCAAATTCAGTTCCATTCCAGCTATTTTCATCGTGATTGGTAGTAAAATACAACCTGTAGGCATTTTTAGGAAAATCAGATATATTATGGTTCAACACCGAATCGAAATATTCAACAGAATGTTTACCCGAATAAACATCAGCCATAGGCCCCATTACACTCCATGCATAAGTAGCATCAAAACCTGCATAGTGCAGCTCAGGGTTTTCACCTTCAGCCAGCATGAATACATTTTTAATTTTTTTTAATTCTGTTATACATTGTTTCCAAAAGTCGGCAGGCACGTCTGCGGCAACATCGCACCTGAAGCCATCTATTTTGGTTTCATTGATCCAGTATTTCATTGCCTCTATCATAGAGTCCCTCAACTCATTGTTGCCATAATTCAATTTGCGGGTATCCGTCCAGTCGTAAGGAGAAATAATATTTCCGGAAGAATCTTTTACATAAAAATCAGGATGGTTTTTCATCCAGGGATTATCGGGTGCACTATGGTTGGCAACCCAATCGGTTAACACTTTAAAACCCAGGCTGTGGGCGTGTTGCACCAGTTCTTTCCAATCCTCCATTGTACCAAATTCAGGATTAATTTCTTTATAATTTCTAACAGCGTAATAGCTTCCTAATTCAGAAGAATTTTCTTTTCTATCTTTAATCCCAATTGGAGTTATTGGCATAAACCATAAAATTTCAACACCCATTTCTTTTAACCGGGGAAGGCTTTTTTCAAACTCTTTAAATGTTCCTGCCTGTGAATACTGGCGCACATTTACTTCATAAATATTACTTTGTTCACTCCATGCAGGATGAGCAAATGATGTATTGGCAGCGCCCGTATTTACAATAGGCGCCAGCCTTGGGCTGCATGAAAAAATTATAATGGAGATAACAAATGACAGTGAAATAAAAAGCATATTTTTCTTCATAAATAATCTTTAATAAAATACTTTTTAATGGAAGGATCAACAAATATAAAAAATGAAATTAATGCAATTTTATTCATTTCGTTCCTGGTAAAGAACATAAAAGATTTCAGATTAAATTTGAAATTCTCAAAAAATAATTTCCATGCCGCAAAAAGCGATATACTACAACGATTACCTGCATTTAGATAAAATTCTCGGTGCACAATTTCCTGAAAGTGCAAAAGAAGGAAATGAAAAAGCGCATGACGAAATGTTTTTTATTATTATTCACCAGGCTTATGAATTGTGGTTTAAACTAATTCTTTTCGAACTTGATTTTGTTGTGGAAGTATTTAGTAAAGAAAAAATTGATGATAATTCTGAAGATTTAAATCTGGTGCGCCATCGCATGAACCGCATCATTAAGATATTGGAATTATTAACGCAACAAATTACTTTGCTGGACTCCATGACTCCGCTGGATTTCTTAGAATTCAGAAATTTATTAATTCCTGCATCGGGTTTTCAAAGTGTTCAATTCAGATTGATAGAGGCCCGCCTGGGATTAAGAATGGATAACCGTTTTAATAAAGAATATTATAAACGAACCAATGAAGGGGGTTTCAGTTTGACAGATTTTGAAAGAATAAATGAAACAGAAAAATCCAAAAATTTAGTATCGCTCATTGATAAATGGCTGCAAAGAATGCCTTTTTTTGAAAAAGACCTGTGGAAGGATTACCAAAACGAATTTCCACTTATTGAAGGATTACATCCCTTCTGGGGCGATTACAGGTACATTTATAAAAACGGGCTTAATGAAAGAGAGGCCAACAAAATAAATGACTTTGATTTTATCTTCTTTGAAAATAAAAATAATTTACCCGATGAAAAATTACCTTCGAAATCCACACTTTCACCTTCATCAATGAGGGCTGCTCTGTTTATTATGCTTTACAGGGATTTTCCGGTCTTTCAAACGTCTTATCAGATTTTAGATGCACTGATAGAAATTGATCACCAGATGAGTAACTGGCGACACAAACATATTGATATGGTTCGCAGAATGATCGGGCTGCGTATAGGCACCGGCAATACCAGCGGACGAGGTTATCTGGAAGGCGCATTGAACAAACATTATATTTTCAACGATCTCTCAGGCCTTTCTACCTTTTTAATTGAAAGAAAAAATTTACCAAAACTCCCGGGAAGATTAATAAAAAAACTGAGTTACAATGATTAATGTGATAATGAGCTAATGTAGTAATTGGCTGATGTGATAATTGGCTAATGAGCTAATACTCTGATCTCTGATCTCCGATTTCGGATCTTTTATTCTTCCTTATCCTCTTTTATTTCATCGGATATTTTTACCAACACTTTATCAATCCGTTGCCCGTCCATATCCACTATTTCGAAATTAAATCCGCGCCATTCAAACGTATCACCTTCTGTGGGTATGCGTTTGAGCTCATGCAAAATAAATCCCGCAAGGGTATCAAATTCGTTCTCTCCTTCATTTATCCAGATCGTTTTGTTGAACGTGGTTAAAAAATCATAAAATTGTATTTGTCCATCTATTAAAAAACTTCCATCTTTTCTCTCTACAATCTCATATTCATCGTCTTCTTCCTCCGGCATCTCTCCTACTATTGCTTTTAAAATATCTCTAACAGTAATCATTCCCTGTAGGCTTCCATATTCATCCACAATAAATGCGTAGTGAATCTTAGTATTTTTTATCTTTTCAAGCACCTGGTAAGCCGAGTTATTTTCGGGAACAAATAATGCTTTTCTTGCTAATGAGGAAAGAGGTGCATCCGGCTGCAGATACATATCTTTTACATAAATAATTCCTTCTATATCATCAATGGTTTCCCGGCAAAGTGGGTACACAGAATGTTGGAATTCCTTTATTTTATCTTTTACAGAATTACGGTTTTCGTCTACTTCAAACCAGATAATATCCGTTCGATGCGTCATAAGAGAAGTAATATTTCTATCACCAAGATGAAATACCCTTTGAATGATATCCTTTTCTTCTTCTTCAATAGCGCCCATTTCGCTTCCCTCATTGATCATTGCCTTTATTTCTTCTTCAGTAACCCGGCTTTCTGTACCGGGAATAATATTAAAAAGTTTAAATATTCCCACATTTAAATGACTCAAAAGCCAAACAAGAGGATAGGAAATAGTGCTCAGCATCTTTATTGGCTGCGCCACTCCTTTTGCAATTTTCTCCGGTCGCATAATGGCTATCTTCTTGGGGACCAATTCACCAAAAAGAATAGATAAAAAAGTTACGATGATAACAATGATCACTGTGGCAACAGTAGCAGCGTACGGCCTTAAAAAACTGATTTGTTCAAGATAAGGCTCCAGATATTTTCCAAATTTTTCTCCTGAATAAACACCCGTTAAAATAGCAATAAGAGTAATATATATCTGCGTAGTAGATAAAAAGACATCCGGATTTTCCTTTAAATCGAGGGCAGCTTTAGATTTCAGATCGCCCTTATTTGCACCTGCTTCCAGCCTGCTCTTTTTAGCCGAAATTAACGCAGTTTCACTCATTACAATAAAACCATTGATAAGAATAAGAAAAAATAATATAATCAGTTCAATCATAATTTTAATTTCAGTTTGGCAACAATCCTATTTTATTATTAAAGATTTTTGCGGGAATATACCCAAGAATTATTCCGACTATCGCACCACAAAATACATCAAAAGGAAAATGAACTCCTACATATACCTGCGCATACGAAATAGCGAATGCCCATATAAAAAGATATGCCCACCTGGGACTTATTGCTTTTCTAAACGTTGTAAATATAAACATTGCAGCGGCAAAATGATTGACCGCATGTGAAGAAGTAAAACTGGAACTCACCGGACAATAACTCACCAGGAAGCGTACCTGATCAATCAATAACGGATCGCGGCATGGTCGCAACCTCACAAAATAACCTTTAATAAGTGTACTGCTTACAAAATCACTAAGCATAACGTTTAAGGCAAGAAACAAAACCCAATAAAATCCATTTATTTTAAAATTGAAAACTGCAAAAAGAATCAGGAAAAAATAAAACGGCAACCACAGAAACGGCTCCCTTATAAAAGGAAGAAACACATCAAAAAAGGAGTTGTGCCATTGCCCGTTCATTTTTGCAAACAAAGCGTAATCAATTCGTTTAATCGCATCAGGCAGAAATTGTACTTCTAATAACCACATTTGATACAAAAATAACCATTGCGCAAAAAATGTGCGTAAATATTTACATTTGCAGTT
Source organism: Ginsengibacter sp. (assembly GCA_039922575.1). Lineage (GTDB taxonomy): Bacteria > Bacteroidota > Bacteroidia > Chitinophagales > Chitinophagaceae > Ginsengibacter. Next base: position 4,265 of record JBDTEK010000179.1, on the reverse strand, counting down.
TCTAACCCAATTTCATTTATTGATGACTCCAATATACTCTTTAAAATTTTAGATGAAAAAAACCTTGTTCCCACGTCTTGTTAAATGGATGTTTTTAACCGGAATTGCCTTTTTGATCTACATGACCATTTCGCGGTTTATATTTTTTTTCCATTTCAGGCCGGCAGGATATACGCTTGTAAATAGTTTTAAGGCGCTTCTATTAGGCTTCAATTTTGACCTGAGAATGGTATGCGGAATTGCGCTTTTCCCTTTTTTGATCGGCAATCTTCATTTAAAATATAATGATAAAAAACGTCTTTCTACCGGAAGTATTATTGGGGTAATCATTACCATTTTGGTGATGGTACTCCTCCTTATTTTTATGCACAAAGGGCACATGCCGTTACCTTCATTAATATACATGGCTATCCTGTTTGCGTTAATACTTGTATGGCTTGTAGCTACAAAAAATTGCAATCCATTTGAAAATGGTATTTCCCGCAGCATCTTTAAAATTTATTTTCTTATTATAACGGTCTTACTTGTATTTATGTATGCCATTGACTTTGAGAATTTCGATTACCTGCATCAACGACTGAATGCAAGTATTATGAACTATGCGGGCGATGCTAAAATATCATTGGACATGGTTTGGCAAACTTATCCTGTTTTCACTTTACTTGTCATTATCATCATCAGCGTTTCATTATTATATTGGCTGATAATTCATTGGTATAAAAAAATACAATTTTCCGTTTACGCCGGACATGGCATTGCCAAAATATTTGTTGGCATTGTGTTTACTTTACTATTGGGACTGGGCATCTTTGGAAGAATGAATCAATATCCGCTTCGCTGGAGCGACGCATTTGCCCTTGAAGATGATTTTAAAGCCAATCTTGCTTTAAATCCGTTGCAAAGTTTTCTTAGCACTTTACAATTTCGCAATTCGACCTACAATATTAAAAAGGTTAGGGAATATTACCCTTTAATGGCACAATACTTAAACATAAGCAATCCTGACAGCGTCACTCTGAATTATAAAAGGATCCATGAAGCCTCAAACATAAATCCTCCAAATGTAGTAGTAGTTATTTGTGAAAGTTTTTCTGCCTATAAAAGCAGTATGTGGGGAAATCCTTTAAATACGACTCCTTATTTTAACGAAATGTGCCGCAATGGGATTTTCTTTGATCGGTGTTTTACACCATCTTATGGTACAGCACGCGGTGTGTGGGCGGTTATTACAGGCATTCCTGATGTAGAATACCCTAATACATCCAGCCGCAACCCAGCTTATGTAGATCAGCATTCTATCATAAACGATTATAAAGGATATGAAAAGTTTTATTTTATTGGTGGAAGTTCAAGTTGGGCAAATATCCGGGGATTGCTTACCAATAACATTTCAGGATTACACTTACTTGAAGAAGATGATTTCAAAGCCAAAACCATTGATGTTTGGGGCATCAGTGACAAAAGATTATTCCTGGAAGCCAATAATGTTTTTAAGGACCAAAGAAAACCTTTTTTTGCAATTATACAAACAGCAGATAACCACAGGCCATACACTATTCCTGAGGAGGATAAAAACGCGTTTCCCCTGAAAAAATATCCTGTGGATTCTTTAAGAAAATTTGGATTTTACAGTAATGAAGAATTGAATGCATTTCGCTACACCGATTTCAGCTTTGAAAAATTTATAGAAGCGGCTAAGAAAGAAAGCTATTTCAACAACACCATTTTTGTTTTTGTTGGCGATCATGGAATCAGAGGCGATGTCGGTAACATGTTTCCCAAAGCATGGGAAGCAGATGGATTGTCCACTCAGCATGTCCCATTACTTTTTTACGCTCCCGCATTATTACAACCCCAACGTATCAATAAAACATGCTCACAGGTTGACCTGTTGCCTTCCGTTTCAGCATTGGCAAAAGTTTCTTTTGTAAACACCACCATAGGAATAAATTTGTTCGATTCACTTCAAGATAATGTTCGTTTCAAAAATGCCGCATTTATCTTTGACCCTACAATTAAGCAAATAGGAATTGTAACAGACGAATACTGTTATGTGCACAATCTTATTAGTGGCAAAGAAGATTTCCGTTCCTCAAAAGATAATTTGCCCCTGCCACAATCAACATCAACACAGGAAGACAAAAAGTCATTGCAAACTTTGTCGCAGGCATATTACGAAACGGCAAAATATATGTTGATTAATAATAAAAAAGCGACAAAAGGCAAGTAGAAAAACTAATTTATATTTACCGGTTTTCATCATGAACTTTAAAGCTTCCATACCCCGTACTGTACCACTTACCATTCAATGGATATTTAAACTTTGGCTGATCTATATTTTGATTTTTACGGTTCTTAGAATTGCTACTGTCGTTTTATTTATCCCTACCTCCACCCCGGTGATCTCGTTATTCCCATCCTTCTGGCTGGGGTTCAGATTTGATGCCAAATGGATAGCAATGATACTTTTGCCTATTGTGATCCTCTCAGTATATCCAAGATTTTCTCCATTTTATTCTGAAAGAAATAAAAAAGTATGGTCCTACTATTTGGCTTTTACAACGCTTTTCGTCTTGTTTTTTTATGGTGCCGATTTTGGTAATTTCAGTTATAATCATACACGCATCAATGCAAGCGCATTAAATTTTGCGGAAGACCCTGTTATTTCTTTTAAGATGCTCTGGCAAAGTTATCCAATGGTATGGATCCTGATGGCGCTGGTGCTGGCAGTGGTATTAATGTCAAAACTTTTTAAAAAAACTCATGTACAAACTAATAAAAAAAGCCTGCACGAAACGTTGACCTACAAAAAACGCTGGCATGCCGGCGCTATTCTATTCTTATTCTGGTGTTTGTATGGTGTGTTTTCTTTCCATCCTATTAAATGGAAAGATGCTTTTGTACTGAATGATAATTTCAAATCGTATGTAGCACTAAATCCATTACAAAACTTCTTCACTACCCTCCAATTTAGAAAACCTTCTTTCGATGATGCAAAGGCGAAAGAATATTTCCCTCTGATAGCGGATTTTCTACAACTTGACCCTCAAAATATAGCTGATAAAAATTATTCAAGAGAGCTTTTGCCTCATAGTAAATCACTGGAAAGCAGTCCTAATATTGTATTGGTTATTTGTGAAAGCTTCAGCATGTACAAGAGTAGCATGAGTGGAAACCGATTGAACGCCACTCCGTACTTTAAACAAATGTGTGATAGTGGTATATTTTTTAATCGTTGCTTCACACCTACTTTTGGCACAGCGCGGGGCGTGTTTGCTATACTCACCGGCATTCCAGATGTGCAGCTTTCCAAATTCTCCACAAGAAACCCTGATGCTATCAATCAGCACACTATTATCAATGATTTTGAAGATTATAATAAGTATTACTTCATTGGAGGCAGCAGCGATTTTAATAATTTTGAAGGGCTTGTAAAGAATATAAACGACGCAAAAATTTACCAGGAAGGCTCTTACAAATCACTGCCATTAAATGTGTGGGGCATCAGCGATAAAAACCTTTTCCTGGAAGCGGGGAATGTTTTTTCATTAGAAAAGAAACCCTTTTTTGCAGTAATACAAACAGCCGACAACCACCGTCCCTACAGCATTCCGGAGGAAGATACAGATTTTGAAAAAAGAATAGTGGATGCGGATACTCTTAATAAATATGGTTTTGAATCTCTGAAAGAGTTTCAATCTTTTTGCTATACCGATTACTGTTTTAAAAAATTAATTGAAGAGGCAAAAAAACAATCGTGGTTCAATAATACCATCTTTGTATTTGTGGGCGACCACGGGGTAGAAGGCGAAACCAATTCTATTTATGCTGATTCTTTAAGAAACCTGGGGCAGCTTACCGATGAGCACGTACCTCTTTTATTTTACGCTCCCGAATTACTTACGCCAAAAACGCATAATGAAGTAGTTTCTCAAATTGATGTATTGCCAACAATTGCAGGTATGCTGCATCAACCATACACCAATACTACATTGGGGAGAGATTTATTAAATACCAAAAATAAAATGGATGCGGCTTTTATTATTCATCATGATGAAGGGAATATTGGTTTCGTTACCAATGATTTTTATTTCATAAAAAACCTGCAGATTAATAAAGAAGAGATGTGGCCATTGAATGAGAATGCTTTTTATATAAACCCTGCAAAAAAAGATTCTGTAAAAAAATCACTTTCACAGCTTACTTCTGCAATGTATGAAACAGCGAAGTGGATGTTGGTGAATAACAGGAAGAAGTGAATGGGG
>JBDTEK010000178.1:0-2991 GCA_039922575.1 Ginsengibacter sp. | reverse complement strand
AAATTACTCAAAGGACCTTCTCCATCTTTCCCCGGACCATATTTCTCTACAAAAGGTAATTCTAATGGCAATTCTTTTTCATCCAAAGGAAATGCGATTCCGTCGCTCCAGATAATTGGAAACGGCTCGCCCCAATAACGCTGCCGGCTAAATCCCGCATCACGCATTCTGTAATTTATTTTCCGTTTCCCAATTCCTAATTCTTCTATTTTATTTGTAGCAACGCCAATCGCATCTTTCATCAACAAGCCATTTAAGAAACCAGAATTTTCCAATACGGCTTCTTTAGTAGGATTCGCTTCTTTTCCATTAAAATGATTTCCTATAATATTAGTAATAGGGATATTAAAATGTTTTGCGAAATCAAAATCCCTTTGATCGCCACAAGGTACAGCCATGATAGCGCCCGTACCGTAACCTGCCAGCACATATTCTGCGATCCAGATGGGAATCTGTTTCCCATCAAAAGGATTTATCGCATAAGCGCCGGTAAAGCATCCTGTTATTTGTTTTACCTCTGACAATCTTTCTCTGTCACTGCGGCTTTTTACATAAGTAAGATATTCGTCTATGGATTGCCGTTGTGCTTCAGTAGTTATTTGATTTACTAATTCATGTTCGGGTGCGAGCACCAAAAAATCTACGCCAAAGATGGTATCCGGACGGGTGGTATAGACTTCGATTTTTAAAGGTTGTTGATCCGGGGCTTCCCCCCTCTTCACCTGTGGAGAGAGGCCGGAAGCGAGGAATTCCATCTCCGCTCCTTCACTTCTCCCAATCCAATTTCTTTGCATTTCCTTCATCGCATCGCTGAAGTTCACCGTTTGCAGTCCTTGCAATAATCGGTCTGCATATTCCGTAATTCGCAAATACCATTGCCGCATTTTCTTTTTCTCTACCAGATGGCCACCACGTTCACTCACTCCGTTCACTACTTCATCATTGGCAAGCACTGTTCCCAGCGCTTCGCACCAATTCACTTCCCCATAAGATGAAAATGCCAGTCGAAAATCCATTAAAATTTCCTGTTGTTTTTTTTCGTCAAAATTTCTCCATTCATCAGCGGTAAAGCAATTTGCAGTTTGTAGCTTGCTGTTTGCAGTTCCATTTGTCTCAAGAATGTTAACCAGCGTTTCAATCGGTTCTGCTTTATCATTTTCATGATTATACCAGCTATTAAAAAGCTTTAAAAAAATCCATTGTGTCCAGCGATAATAAGTAGGATCACTGGTCTTTATTTCCCGGCTCCAATCATAACAAAATCCAATTTTATCTAATTGCTTTTTAAAAGTTTCTATGTTTTTTTCTGTAGTGGTGGCCGGATGCTGGCCGGTTTCTATAGCATATTGTTCCGCGGGTAAACCAAAACTATCAAAACCCATCGGATGCAGAACATTGAAACCCTTCAACCTTTTATAACGCGCATAAATATCACTGGCAATGTAACCTAGAGGATGGCCTACATGCAAACCCGCGCCACTGGGATAAGGGAACATATCCAATACATAATACTTGGGCTTTCCCGACGAATTGCTTACATGATAAATTCCTGATTCTTTCCAGGTTTGTTGCCATTTCTTTTCTATTTCTCTAAAGGTGTATTCCATTCTTTTTTATTAAATGATCCGATTACTTATTTTTTTAATTTTATTTTATTCCACTTATTCCACGATAAAAAATAGTTACCTGCAAAGTATTAAAACCTGTAAGCCTTTTTTTGTTTTTATGTGAAAGAAATGTTATTGATTGCAAGAGAAACATTAGTAATGACACATGTAATTTACATTAGCCATTGCCGGCAACGTGCAAAAATACTAAACCTGTACAAAAACATTTATTTTTGCGCATCTATTCAAAACTGTTCTTAATAAACTTATTTTTTTTATCATGGCTCAATTCGGAAAAGCATCTACCAAACGGGGAAAACCTTCTTATGTATATGCTATTATCGGCGTTTCCTTAGTATTATTTCTCTTTGGTGTAGTAGGCTGGGTATTTTTAAATATCAAAAAAACCGGTGGTTATTTTAAAGAAAATATTCAACTTCACGCTTACATTTACCGTACTGCGAGTAATAAACAAATTGACTCCCTGACTACCTATATAAAAGCGCTTCCTTATGCAGTAAATGTAGAATACATTACTAAAGAAAAAGCCATTGAAAAATATAACCAGGAAAATGATACGCTATGGAAAAAATTAGCGATCAGTAATCCGCTGCCGGAAAGTATAGATTTCTATGTTAAAGCGAATTATGTAGATAAAGATAGTCTCGCTATTTTGGAAAATAATTTACTTACAGATTTTCCAACCACAGTTTCGGAATTTCAAACTCCTAAAGCAACCGTTGCAGGCGTAAGCCAATTTGTTAAAACTTCAACATTGGTATTATTAGTCGTCGCGATACTTTTATCACTTCTTGTAATTGTTTCCATTGATAACACCATCAGGCTTGCGATGTATAGTAACCGGTTTATAATAAAAACCATGCAAATGGTGGGCGCCACAAGAGGATTTATAACGCGGCCGCTTGCCGGCAGAGCGGTTTTAAATGGAATTATCGCTTCTGCAATAGCTATTTTTCTTATGCTTGGATTTATTTCTGCTTCAGAAAAATTTATTCCTTATTTAAAGCTTTTGCACGATACAACTAATATGCTGCTTATTTTCACAGGAATAATCATTCTTGGTATATGCATTACCGTATTAAGTACCTACCGATCTGCTTTAAAATATTTAAAAATGAAGTTGGACGACCTGTATTAATTTCAAAATAACTTATTAATTTCTTAATATTACATTCTCAAATCTCTGTATGAACACAAAGCAAACAACTACGATTACCCGTTCAAAAAACGCTACGATAAAACAAACTCCTGAAGAAAATCAATTGTTTTCCAAAGAAAATTATAAATGGATGTTAATAGGTATAATAATTATGGCAATAGGATTTATTTTAATGGCGGGAGGAAAAAGCGCTGATCCCAATGT
>JBDTEK010000177.1:0-4315 GCA_039922575.1 Ginsengibacter sp. | reverse complement strand
GTAATAGGTATTATTTTTTGTTGATTTTTAAAGCGCCAAATAATATTTGTGGACGATACTTTTTGTTTGATGTACCTCTCTTGTGTATACTGAGGCATATCCACAATTTTCTTTTCTTTTATAGAGCTGCACAATTTTATATATTCTGCATGCGCCCAGGTTAAAGGCATTGCAGATCCGGAATGTTTTCCAAAAAATAATCCCTTTTCGGGAATGTCTTTTGTATCCCATATTTGTTCGGGAAGTAAAGAATTATTAGAAAAAGATTCCATTGTTTTTAATAATTCTTTTGCGGTTTCTAAATTGCCTGCTGCTATTTCGTAATGCGCTCTTTCGCCCGTCAGCAGCGGCCATGCCCTGCCTATACCGTGTGTTGTATATGGATTTCCGTTTTTATCTTCTCCATATCCATCGTTATTATAGCGATGCCAGCATGGCCCTGTCGGCGTATCTACTTTTAATTTTGCGTCTATTACTTTTATTGTATTTAAAATCCGGGGATCGTCGGCAGCCCGCAATCCAAATCTTACCAATGCAAGTGCATCTACGCAGATTAATTCGCTGAGTAAAACGTTACCATCATCACCCTCATGATTTTTGAGGTTGAGGTATTTATCTTTTATTTCATTAGCCGGAAGATCAAAAGGATTGATACGTATATAATAGCCATCCACGCCAATTTCTTTAGAGATAAATGTATTGGTCACATAAGTCCATCGTTCAATATTATTATTCCAGTAATCGGCTGTTTCTATGCAATATCTGGCAATTTCTTTTTCGTCGTTTGCTTCCGCTAATGCTGCGCCAGCCAGAAGTGCAGCTATTTCTGCTGAGAGGGTAAAAAGAGTGAAACCGGATTCCTCTTCCCACCTGTCTTGCTGTGTGAAAGGACCGTTCATAGTAAGATAGCCTATTGCTTTTTTCACGATTGGCCAATATCGTTTGCACCTTTCTTCATCAAGAAATTTTTGATGGTAAGAAGTATTCACCATTAAGATGGCAAGTGCTACCTGATCCATCTGAATGCCATTCCAATAAGGAACACCTTCCAGCCACATGTTCTGGCTCCATTTTCCATCTTTTTCCTGCGTAGTCATTACATAATTAAGAATTCGCAACACATCATCTTTTGCTCTCAGTTCCAGAAATCCGCCGGAACTTAACACAAGATCACGTGGCCATACCAGGTGATATCCGCCCAGGTCGCCATCACCTTTCGACTGTCCCCAAGGAATAGAAAGGCTGGCAATAATACCGCCAGGAAATTTTTTTGATTCATGCATTCTTAATACAGCCGCGCTGGTCCTGAAATTTCTGCCTATTTTATTTCTGTCGGATTTAACGCTCTTCAATAATCTTTGCCACCTCTCCCATTCATAAATATATTTTTCTTTTGCAATATCAAAACCGTCAAGAATACTGGCCCAGGCGTGGTTTCCGGCTTCTTCAGGGGTTCGTCCAAAACCAATGGCGAGTACTATTTTTTTATTTTTAGAGATATCAATTTGTGCTGTAAGCGCGATATTCCCATCATCTGCTTTTTGGTATTCCCATTCCATTTGCTTATGCTGTTTCAGGTCGGTATAGCCATCTGACTGACCAACATAACCTACCGAGCATTTTAAAAAATTGGATGAGCAGGCGAGAGCCAGCGTTATATTATCGCGATGAGCAAATAGCATTGGAACGCCTTTATAATCGCCTTTCCATCCGCTGTTTCCTTCTCCATGATTATGAATATGAGGCGAAAGAAGTACATATAAGTTGAACGCGGATAATTTATTTTTTCCTGAAGGCTTGAAAATTATTTGCTGTAAAAGGGTGTCCCTTATAGGGTCGGTGATTACTTCTTTTTCAATCGTATATTTTTCCTGCAGGCAGGTATTGATTATGTGAAATGCCGGCACACCTTCTTTCATCCAATTTATTTCATGCTTCGTATCTCTTTTTTCTTCCGAAAAAAATTGATTTTTACCTGTTACGATTAGTTCCATATCCCGTATGCAGGCTATATCTTCTCTTGGAAAAAATACTTCATTCACAATTCCGTGGCTTAAAGTAAAGGAGACATCAGATGCAGCATTGATTGATTTACCAATACCGGATTTTGAGCTGGATGTCCATCTGGGCGCTGTTCCGGGTGAGCCGGGAGCTTCATTTGTATTGTTTGGCATTATAGTTACATTTTTCATCAATGGAATTCCTGTTTCATAATCTCTTTCATTTGCAGGAATACTGGTGATTCAATATGGATAAACTCAAGTGTTTGGGACGACTTATTATTTTTATCAGTTATCCGCCATGCACTGTTTAATATCAATTAGAAAATTATTTTTTGTTATTGTTGCTGATTGCGTCAAAAACTAATCCGGCGGCCACAGCATATACCGCGTGATGAAATCCGGCCATCGCGATTTCTTTTTTACTCCACTCCTCTATAGGTGGGGCTACTTCAAAATCAGGTTCGATGGTTAAAGCGGTATAAAAAATTGCTGCTAAATGTATTGCTGTTGCCGGCCATCCCTTAATTCCGATGAGAGATAAGATTCCCCGCGGCATTCCCCAAAGTGTGCCGTAAGTCCAATGAACTTCATTTGAAAATTTTTTCCTGTTCTCACGTGTAGAGGCCTCAATGCCCAGCGCTTTGGATGCAGCATCTGCAGGTGCAAAGCTGGAAGGCCTGTGGGTAATTTTCATTTCAATAGTTTGAGAAAGCGTAATAGCAGCAGTGCCTGCCAAGCCTGCGATTAAACCTTTGCCAATTACACTTCCCAATTTGCCGGTGGCTGTTTCCTCTTTTTCTGTTTCGTTCATAATTTATTCTTTTTAAGCTAATTTTATTTCCTGAATCTAATTTCCTCAAAATCAACTTCACAAATTTCCCTAATAATGGTTTCATAACAATGCTCTATTCTAACTTTTGTTTTTTAAAAGCGGAAATCTTATCCTTTTTAAATAATTTTTTGAAGATTCTACTTATTTTATTTCCGGATTTTGAATGCATTACCTTATACCATAGCAGCGCAAGATGAAGTCATTTCTGTAAATAAAAGTAGTTGGTTTTGAAATCCTGTTTTATCAAACTTCTACTTTTAGCCTGGCAGGCCTGTCGGTTATTTCCAGCATTTCTCCATAAGGCACTATAGTGATTTGGACAAATTCATGCAGCAGCATTTTATATGCATCCGTGATTGGATGTGGCTTTGTGTTCATATCATACAATCCTTATTCATTCGAAATTTTATTCTGAACTGTCTTTTGCAATCAGGACATCTTTATCAAAAGAGCACAACACCTAGTAGAGATTTTTTATGAAAAAATTCAGCAAATAAGATTTTATCTAACACCTTAAAATGCCATAACTGTTGTGAAGTGATAGCATTTAAAAAGTGATTAACCGGCGGAATGATATTAATTATTTTGCCTTCCTCACTTCGATCTGTCCATTCTTTATTCGCATATCAAACTTAGGTTGCGATTCAGTTGCCGGGCCACTAACTACGCTTCCATCTTTCAAAGAAAAAACTGAACCATGCCATGGGCAACGCACACAATTATCGTCAAGTAAATCACCTTCTGCAAGTGGGCCACCAAGGTGGGAACAAGTGTTTGCAAGGGCAAAAATTTTCCCATTTTTTCGCGCCAGCAAAACTGGAATTTCTCCTGCATTTACACATTTCATCGTATTGTCTGCTAACTCACTTTCCGCAAGAACAGCTACGAAATCTTCAGGATATTCTGCAGACGTTGCAGTATGGTCAACACCTATTTGTTCGCTGTAAACAAGGTGGCCGCCGAGATACGCCGCTGCGGTCATGACCCCAAAACCGAGCGTAGAAAAAGTGATTGCAGCATTTCGGGAATCCTTTTTCTGCCGCAGGATGAATGAAGTGATATAAAGCCCCGTCGCGGTTATGTTTAGCAGGCCATGCATTAATCCGAGCTTACGCTTTTTTTTGGCAGTTCCTGTCCAGTCTGTCAATCCGGTAACTGCAGCGCCTATTGCTCCAACAATCCCTATAGCTACAGCGGCATCAGCTCCGGATTTAAAAGTGTCGTTTCCTGTAACTTCCATGCTATCTAAAACAGCGGCTGTAGTCCACGCACCTATAGGCACGTCGGTTAAAACAGGGTGCAACGGGTGACCGAGCCAGGTGCCATGAAGGAAATTTTTTATTTTCTTTCCTGTATCGCCGCCAGCTTCAAATGCTTTAATAATGGCAGGTTGGATTGCATCGCCGGCTTCGTCAAGCCACTTTTGATTTTCAATAAAATCGATTGCTGTTTTCTGTATCATTAGCTTATCCTGTTTTAT
>JBDTEK010000176.1:0-3897 GCA_039922575.1 Ginsengibacter sp. | reverse complement strand
CGAGGCTACTCCGCCGTTGGCAGCCACTCTATAAATATCACCTTTGTATCCAAAAACAATGGTTGTTCCATCAGGGGAAATGGCGGGATACCTGAGCCACAGAGGGTTGTTCTGAGCGCAAGAAATGCTTACAAAAGAAATGCACACCAGGAAAGTGATCAGTTTTCTCATAAAATTAATTTTGAAAGGAAGAAATTTTGATTGCTAAAGTACGATTTGACGCATTTAATTTGAAATAAATTATATGAAAGGAAAGTGGTCAAATCTTTTCTTTCAAAACACGTGCATACATAAGAAAGTTATGCATATATTTGGGTTGTGAAAAAATCTTCCTTATACAAAGGATTGCTTGAACCAATCATTTTACAATTGTTGAAAGATAATGGCCGTATGTACGGTTTTGAAATAACACAGAAAGTAAAGTTGCTTACTAAAGATGAATTGCAAATTACTGAAGGTGCATTATATCCTTTATTGCACAGGCTGGAAGCGGAAGGTTTGCTGGAGGTTTCGATGGAAAATATCGGTAACAGAATCCGGAAATATTATTCGTTAACAAAAGCCGGAAAGAAAGGAATAGTAGGATCTTTAAACGAAGTTCACAGTTTTGTTGAAACCTTGCAATTACTTTTTAATCCAAAATTGGCATAAATGATTACTGAAGAACAAATAGAATCCTTATTTACTTTTTGTAAAAAACATTTTGTAAAATATTACGATGTGCAGGTAGAATTGGTGGATCATTTGGCAAATGCGATAGAAGAGGAAATGCAGATGAATCCTGAAATTACTTTTGAAAAGGCTTTGGAGAAAGTACATCAAAGTTTTGGTGTGATGGGCTTTGCCCCTTTAGTTGCGGAGAAACAAAAATTCGCGGAAAAGCAAAGCAGGAAACTATTTTGGGGATTATTGAAGAAGCAATTTGGCTGGCCGAAGATCTTGACATTCTTTTTATTATTCGCGATTTTGTCCAGCATATTTAATGCGGATGCCTCCCTAATGAATTGGTTTTCGTTTATAATCGTTTTTCTATGTTGGCCTTTATTGTTGTTAAGTATATTAAGAATTCAAAGGGAGGCAAGAAGGACAGGTAAAAAGTTTTTAATCATCAATTTCTCATGGATTGGCACTTTAATTATGATGCCCATATATTCATTAAACATTTCAAGTATTTTTAGAGTTTTTAATGATGAAAGTGTTTTTAGTTATACGCCAAGGCACATTTTAATTCCGGGTGTGAGCATCTTTTTGAGCCTGTACATTATAACGCTAATGGCAATTTGGCAAACCCTGGCTTCAGTGAGGGAAAGTTTGTACAAAAATTATCCTGAAGTATTTTCTATATCAGTATAATTTATTTAGAACTTTATTAATGCAGACTAAATAAAAATTAATTGTTTTATTACATATGTGTTGAAATACGGAAGGGGCATTGTTTCCGTTGCTCATTCATAATCTATAGATGATGGGCTGCCGGACATGGGCAAGTACCGCGCTGAAGGTTTTGTGCGTAGGCTTTGTGGCGCAGTACTGCCCGATGGCCGGAGCAAAAGCTGACCAAAGAACCGTAGATCACAGCCCCAAAATTTTTTCTTCCTTTTTTAAAGTTCCAAAGGTTATAGAAATGAAAAAGATTACCAATTTCTGTGAACTATCGCCTCTGTTTTTACGTTTATAAAATCACATCTCTCAAAAATTTGTACTTTTACTAATTAACTTTTATTAAATGGATATTTTACCCGGCCCGCTATTAAAAAACATCAATTCGCCTGCCGATTTAAAAAAATTGGATCGAAGTCAATTACACCAGGTAAGTGATGAATTACGCCAGTATATTGTAGATGTAGTGAGCGTGTATGGTGGCCATTTTGCCGCCAGTCTTGGTGTGGTAGAACTTACAGTTGCATTGCATTATGTCTTCAATACTCCTTACGACCAATTGGTTTGGGATGTGGGCCACCAGGCTTATGGACACAAAATACTTACCGGACGCAGGGACAACTTTTTTACCAACAGAAAATATAAGGGCCTTAGTGGTTTTCCAAAAAGGTCGGAAAGTGAGTATGACACGTTTGGCGTTGGCCATTCTTCCACCTCCATTTCTGCAGCGCTTGGAATGGCAATGGCATCTCATTACAAGGGCGAAAATGACAGGCAACATGTAGCAATAATTGGTGATGGCGCTATGACGGCCGGTGAGGCATTTGAAGCGATGAACCACGCGGGAATTGAGAAAAGCAATTTGCTCATAATACTTAATGATAATTGCATGAGCATTGACCCAAATGTGGGTGCTTTAAAAGAATATTTAACTGATATTACTACTTCTCAAACTTATAATAAATTTCGTGATGATTTTTGGAAAGCGTTAGGAAAACTTCCCGGAAAACATTTTTCAAGAAAGATGGTTTCAAAAATTGAAGCTTCGCTGAAAGGAATGGTGAGCAAAAGCAGCAATCTTTTTGAATCACTTAATATCCGCTACTTTGGGCCTATTGATGGTCATAATATTACTAAGTTAGTAGATACTTTAAATGACCTCAAAGGTATTCCGGGTCCAAAATTATTGCATATTAAAACTGTAAAAGGAAAGGGGTACGATCTTGCGGAAAAGGATCAAACGAAATGGCATGCGCCCGGATTGTTTGATAAAATAACAGGGGAAATTTATAAGAAGAAATTTGATATTCCTCAACCGCCAAAATATCAGGATGTATTTGGATACACTATTATTGAACTGGCAGAAAAGAATGATAAAATAATGGGTGTAACTCCTGCTATGCCAAGTGGGTGTTCTTTAAAATATATGATGGAGAAAATGCCTAATCGTGCATTTGATGTAGGCATTTGCGAACAACATTCTGTTACACTTAGTGCCGGCCTGGCCACACAGGGAATAAAGGTTTTTTGCAATGTTTATTCCTCTTTTATGCAGCGTGGTTACGACCAGGTAATTCATGATGTGGCGTTACAGAATTTGCCCGTTGTTTTTTGTTTGGATAGAGCAGGTTTAGTAGGGGAAGATGGCCCCACTCACCACGGCGCTTTTGATATTGCATACATGCGATGCATCCCCAACATGATTGTGAGCGCACCGATGAATGAAAGTGAATTAAGAAATTTGATGTTTACCGCGCAATTGGAAACAACAAAAAATCCTTTTGTAATCCGCTATCCGAGAGGGGAAGCGGTAAAAGCTGACTGGAGAACGGAGATGAAAGAAATTAAAATTGGTACGGGAAGAAAATTAAAAGATGGTGAAGAGATCGCTGTTTTATCTTTCGGCCATCCCGGCAATTTTGCGGCATCGGCAATAAGAGATGTAAAATCTGAAGGATTAAATCCGGCACACTATGATATGCGTTTTGTAAAACCTTTGGATGAAGAATTACTTCATGAAGTTTTCAGTAAATTTTCTAAAATAATTACCGTTGAGGATGGAACAATTGTCGGTGGTTTTGGCACTGCGATTTTGGAATTTATGAATGAGCATCATTATAAAGCCGAAGTAAGAATAATGGGAATTCCTGATAGATTTATTGAGCATGGCTCCCAAAAGCAATTGTACGATGAGATAGGAATTGACTCACATCATATTGCCGAAGCGATACGGGATATGGCAAAAATAGAAGTGAATAAATTATTAGCTGGATTAAAGTGATAGCAAAAAGCAGCGGGTAGTGAGATGTTAGTTTTGGTGGAAAAATATAGGCAGTTAAATTTATGAGTTAATGCTGAGTTTATCATTTTGGTTTCGTAATTTATCATTTTTTCGAACACACCTACGTCAATAATGTCTTTTGGTCTATTGGTGGCTTTTTTATTTTTAAATAAGTTGATTGATTTGAAGAAAAAGAATCCACTGCATCAGATATTTAGCAATCGAAGCATGTCTTA
>JBDTEK010000175.1:0-3874 GCA_039922575.1 Ginsengibacter sp. | reverse complement strand
GCTGCCGGAGCATTAAACGGCAGGCTCCAATCGCGGTTAAATTCTACGTTGCGCAGGGTCTCCAGCGGCCTGAATTTATCTTCTACAAATTCATAACCCACATTAGTTTGCAATACCAAGCCTGGCTTTAGGCTTCCCAATACCTTGTGTTGTATTACATAATTCACTTTCGCTGCCAGACCTTTATTTGCATCTTTTCCTTTGGATGAAAATGTATTTACATCATAATTGCTTAAAGCCATTTCTGCCTTCAGGGAAGAGTTTTTACCGATTGCGTATTCTGCCGCTGCAGTAATTAAATCATGTTTTTTAGGTGTGACTAATAAAATGACAGGATCCCAATCTCCTTGCCTGACACCATTTACAGATTGCATCCATTTGAACACTCTTCCATTCGCATTACCATCATTAACGGCAACATAGTCACCATTCCCTGTGCCAACATTCGTAAAAGAAAGACTATATAACGTGTCATCCTGGTTGATAGAATATTTGTAAATGGTATCATTAATTCCATTGTATGTGGTGTCCAATCTTCTGTATAATATTTTGTTTATCGAAAAAGTGTCGGGCGTAGCATTAGGATATCGGGCGCTGTCAATATTATTTCCAATTTGTGATAAAAATTGTTTTTGCTCAGTATTAAGTGTTTGATTGATGGAAGAATTCTTTGCATCAGAATTGGTATAAGCGCCAACACTTATTTTTAATTTTTTATTGAAATTGATTTCATCATTCGCATAAAGCACTGAATTAAGATAATTTCTGTCAGAGTATTCAAACTCGATCTGTATTCTGCTATCCTTGGTAATTAAACGTTTCACGGTAAACGTTAGTTCTGCTGTGTTGTAATCAATCACATAATCACGGTCCTCACCTCTTGTAAGTAGTTCGCCGTCTATATAAACTTTTTCTGTACCAGCGAGAACCGCAAAATAAAGTTCATTATTAGCGCCATACAATTTATATGGCCCCTGGTTACCTTCCAGTGGCGTAATAACATTACGGGTAAAATTTCCCTTGGCTATAGCTCCGCTTGCTAAAAATGAATTAGTGATATTTTTATTCAGTGCATTATCTGCCTGAAAAGAGGCACCTTGTAGTCGCTTCGAAAAATTCAAAAAATAATTCTGACTTTGCCTGATCTCAATATCTCCAAAATTAGCCTGCCATCCATTCTTTTTTATTTGCATAAAAATTTTATCAAAATCACGTATGTTTTGAGTATTCCCTTCGGGCTGAATAGGAATATTGTTGTCACTTATGGCGGCTGTGAGTTCGAGACTGTCTCCGATAAAGCCATTTAGCTGCAGGTTTAAATTAGAACTTACTACCGCATCCTGGTTATTACCAATAGAAATGCCCCGTCCGAAGCTTCCGTTATAATTGATATTACCAAAATCTATGATCTTATCGTTGGATTGTTGGCTTTTAAAAATAAAAGGCTTCTCCATCGCAAAGTTGAAGCGGATGCTATCATAATCAAAATGCCTGGAAACAGCATTTAGTTTATAAGGAAACACTCTGTAGCTCACAGTGACACTATCGGGCAATTTACCAGAATGGAAGGTTAGGCGGGCATTTACATAGTCAATACTATAGCTGCTATCCGGCATCTCTTTGATAAAAAAAGTTTGAGGTAGAATACTGCTGCTATCTATCAATAGAGGTAGAATGCCGGTGGCTATTTTTTTGCTCCTGTAGTTGGAAAGCACGTCAGGTTGTTGCTGAGCATAACCGGCGGTAAAAAATAACAGGCAACAGATTAAAAGATATGAACTTTTTAATTTCAAGCAGTTCTATTTACAAAGGGCTAAAATTAGGACTTATTGCTGAATGGATGCATGACATGAAAACGTGATATTTTTGAGGATAGTATGAGTTTTTGTTTATTTCTTCAAAGAGATAAAGTTCATTTTTGTTTCAATAGGTCGTTGCATTTTTTCAAATATGCACCCGCGCAGCACAGAGAATCAAGAAAAAGTAAATAAATTTATAGAATTAAGCGCATTGGTCGTGATGAATTGAATTACAATGCTAATCCGTTTAAAGTCCAGCCTTCATCAAGAGCTAAAATCAGCGTTATATATAGGAATAGTAAATTGTAAAGTGGCAGGCAGTTTTATAGAGGAACGATTAGGGTCCTAAACAATTAAAAAAGCCTGCTATTAGTTATACCCATTGCGGTGTAGCGGTGGGATGGCCGGACAAACGCGTGGAACGATCGGGTTGTCCTTGAATTTTTTGTTTCTTTTTTGTTCAAGCAAAAAAGAAAAAGAATCAAAACAGCAATTAAATTCAATATAAAAGATCCTGCGAGTTCACGACCTAAACGTCTAATTCTATAAATCTATTTCTTATCAAGCTAAAAAATAATCATGAAAAAATAAGCAAATCTGTAACAATGAATTCTATTTTATTGCCATTGATAGGGGAAGTAATGGCATGTGATTATACAGGCTCTTCATCTTTAAATATAGATACTCTACCCGATGGGCATAGTTTACCAGATATTACAGGATTATCACGGCCAGGTTTCGGAGGCGGTTATTTGCGCACCCTTTTTTTTGATATTGACAAGCACACCCTATCTGCAAAAATATATTCCCCCTATTAAGAAATTACCAATCAGGACTATGCGAAGTTTAACATTAAAGATGTGGAATTCTTTTAAAAGAAACGAGAATAAATAAATCAGGAAGAAATTTACCATGCTTTAATCTTCTTCGTGGCGATATAGTGCCAAGATCGTTTTATATGAAATCAAAGCCAAACAAATTGCCAGCGTTGTTGAAAAAAGGCATTAACAAAATATACGCATCCGAAGCATCTTACAAGATACGCCACGGGTAATTCGCCATTCTCAAATAACATTACCAAAAAAATAATTTCAAATTACTTGATGACTTTTTAATCTTTTACCGATGTACAGATAATACAGGTTTTTTAAACTGCATAAACCACATATTATTTAATTTTTAAAAAATGAAAAAAATGAAAAAAATTCATTCACTTATTATCGTCACGCTATTTATGACTTATTGCACTCATGCTCAAATAAGCGTAGGACTAAAAGCCGGGGTAAATCTTTCTTCACTCAAGGGAGATGGCTATAGCGATTCCGATCAAAAGTCTTTATTGGGACTGGCAATCGGCGGCCTGGTAAACTATGCAATAAATGATAAATTTAGCGTTCAGCCGGAACTGTTTTTTTCCCAGGAAGGCACTCAATGGAAGACTTCGGATGAGGTAGAAAAAAACCGCTTAAATTACCTCAATATTCCGGTGCTTTTGCAGTACCGTGACCCGTCAGGTTTTTTTGCACAAACTGGACCGCAGATCGGGTTTCTTCTTTCTGCAAAGAAGAAATATAAAGATGCGGGGGCCGGTGGAGTAATTACTGATGGTAGCCAGTCTGGAGATCAGTCTGGTAGCAATGAACCGCAATCATATGACATCAAGCACTTTTACGCAAGCTCACTGCTCTCCTGGGGTTTGGGAGCAGGTTATATTCATGAAAGTGGTTTTGGTATAAATGCAAGATATAATATTGGTTTATCTAATACTCTTAAAAAGACTGCAGATGGCAAGATCCATTCAAGACTATTTACTATTGGAGTCATCTATATGCTTGAATCATTGAAGAAATAAGCTTTGGTGGTTAAATGACATTTGTTGCCAGGAGTTTAGATCGACATCCCCGCCAGCAGAAAATCATGAGAATGATCTTTTAAAATGTTTTCATGTTATAGTATGCAAAAGTGCAAACAGTAGTTGCTTAATTCTATGACATTGCCGTTGTCCACAAAATCGGACGACGGCAATTCCTTTTTAGTACCTACTCAATTTAATTTAAAAGATTTCAGCCTATCAA
>JBDTEK010000174.1:0-13466 GCA_039922575.1 Ginsengibacter sp. | reverse complement strand
CTGGAACTTTATTTAAATTAATTTCTTTTTGGTTGCGGTTGGAATTTTAGCCAAAGAAGATTCGATTGCTTTCTGCACAAATTGATTCAAAGAAATACCCTGTTTTGATGAAACAATTGCCGCTTTTTGATGAAGATCAGGCGCTATTCTTACATTAAATGATCCTCTCATTGATTTTAATACAGGAATTTTTTCCTTTTCACAAATGGAAATATAATCTTCAACTGCTTCCTTAAAAGATGCTTGCAATTCCTTTACTGAAGCACCTTCAAAAGTTATCAGATCATTTATGCCGGCAACCTTTCCAAAAAAAACAGCATCCTCATTACTGAAATGTACTTTTCCGTAAAAATCTTTATATTTTAGATAATCCTTTTTCATAATCAATTTTCTTTTTGTAATTCTTCAATAATTAATTCAACCTGATAAGTCTTTAAAATATTTTTAGGATTAGGTTTATGTAAACGAATAATATGAGAACTATCTTTATTTGCACAAGCCACTCTTGAACCTGAAGTCTTGCCTTTATTCAATTCTGAATACCCTAATCCATTTAATAAAGATTTCAATTCATCATAACTGAAATCTTTAGGCTTTGACAAAAGCCTTTCTAACAATTTCTCTTTTTTAGACATATCGTTAGTATAGAGGATAATAATATTTTTTGCAACTAAAATATAGTTGCAAGTTATTTTCAAAAAAATACCGAATTAAATATTCGGTATTAAATAAATTAAGAAGAAATTAAATCTAATATATCAGCAATTGCATAATAATTCAACAATAAAACAATCCAGCAATTCTGTAATATTAATAATTCGATAATAGAATAATTAATTAACTCTCTCCTCTGCCATGGCAATTCTTATATTTTTTGCCACTACCACAAGGGCATAGATCGTTGCGTCCAATTTTTGGTCCTACTCTTATTGGCTCTTGCTTTATATGTTCTGAAGGATCGTCATATTCATTTTCCTGTGAAAGATATTCAGGTCCGCCGGCTCCCACAAATTCTTCACGGCGCTGATGCATTTTACTCATGTCAGTTTTTCTCTGCCTTTCTTCTGTAATGCGGCTCGCCTGGTTTTGTTCAACCGGGATGGCGCAGTGTGCAAGAAAACTTACAATATCTTTATTTATCTGGTCGTCCATTTGCTTAAAAGCTCCAAATGCCTCAATCTTATAAATTACCAACGGATCTTTTTGTTCATATCCTGCAGTTTGCACACTATGCCTCAGATCATCCATAGCACGCAAATGTTCTTTCCACGAATCATCAATCAAAGCCAATGTAATATTACGTTCCAGGGCGTTGGTCAGTTCCGATCCGTTTGATTCAATTGTTTTATCAAGATTAGCGATCGCCTGCATTGCTTTTTTACCATCGGTAAAAGGAACTGCAACATTTATGATATGATTACCCTGTTCCCTGCGTATGTTTTTAATGACCGGCAATGTTTGCTGATTCATTAATTCATTCTTTTTGTTGTAATGATCTTTTGCTTCGTAATATAAACGGTTGGCCAAAACATTGATATCTTCTTTATCAAGTTCCTCTTTAGTAATAGTGGTATCTATTCCAAAATTTACAATTACTGAAAGTTTAAATTCATCATGATCATTTACTTCTTTTCCAGAAAATATAATGCCTTCCGCTACTGAATAGAACGCGTTGTCAAGATCAAGTGCCAGTCTTTCTCCAAATAAAGCATGATTGCGTTTTCCGTAAATTACGGTGCGTTGCTTATTCATTACATCATCATATTCCAGTAACCGTTTTCTGATACCAAAGTTGTTTTCTTCTACTTTCTTTTGTGCACGCTCAATACTTTTTGAGATCATGTTATGCTGAATTACCTCGCCTTCTTTATAACCCATCCTGTCCATCAACGAAGCGATTCTTTCACTCCCAAACATCCGCATCAGATCATCTTCAAGAGACACAAAAAATTTAGAAGATCCGGGATCTCCTTGTCTTCCTGCGCGCCCCCGCAACTGCCTGTCAACACGGCGGCTTTCATGCCTTTCAGTACCAAGTATTGCTAAACCTCCTGCTTCTTTTACACCGGGGCCCAACTTAATATCCGTACCACGGCCTGCCATGTTGGTGGCGATAGTTACCGCGCCAGATAGCCCTGCTTCTGCAACAACCTGTGCTTCCTTAGCATGTTGTTTCGCATTCAATACATTATGCGGTACTCCTTTTTGCTTCATCATTCTGCTGAGCAATTCACTTACTTCTACAGAAGTAGTACCTACCAGAATAGGCCTTCCTTCAGAACGCATTTTTTCAACTTCATCGATTACTGCCTTAAATTTTTCTCTCTTGGTTTTAAACACCAAATCCTGAACATCATCTCTGATAACAGGAACATTGGTAGGTATAGAAACCACATCTAATTTATATATATCCCAGAATTCGGCGGCTTCTGTCTCTGCAGTACCGGTCATGCCTGCCAGCTTGTGATACATTCTAAAATAATTCTGTAGTGTAATAGTAGCATACGTTTGAGTGGCACTTTCTATCTTTACATTTTCTTTCGCCTCTATCGCCTGGTGCAATCCATCAGAATAACGGCGGCCTTCCATAATACGCCCTGTTTGCTCATCCACAATTTTTACTTGCCCATCTATCACCACATATTCCACATCATTTTCAAAAAGAGTATATGCTTTTAATAACTGGGTAACAGTGTGAATCCTTTCTGCTTTTACAGAATAATCATTCAATAAAACCTCTTTTTGCTCTAATTTTTCCTCAGTGGTAGCGCTGCTTTTTTCTATTTCAGAAAGTTTTACGCCAATATCGGGCATGATGAAAAATTCAGGATCTTCTCCAGAACCGGTAATCAGTGCAATTCCTTTATCAGTAAGCTGCACTTGGTTATTTTTTTCGTCTATTACAAAATAAAGCTCATCATCTACAACGTGCATATTCTTTTGCTGATCGGCGAGATAGTGATTTTCAGCTTTTTGAAGTTTTACTTTCATCCCAGGCTCGCTCAAATACTTTATAAGGGCACTGTTTTTTGGAAGCCCCCGATGCGCGCGAAACAGCGCAAGACCACCATCTTTAGGATCATCGTTTCCTTCTGAGATTTTCTTTTTTGCTTCTATTAAGAAATTGTTCGTTACTTTTCTTTGAACTTCTACAATTTTTTCAACACGCGGTTTTAACAGGTCAAATTCCTGTTGATCACCACGTGGAATAGGTCCTGAAATAATTAATGGAGTTCTTGCATCATCTATCAATACACTATCCACTTCATCCACGATAGCGTAATGATGTTTTCCCTGCACCATTTCGTCGGGTGAATGTACCATGTTGTCACGCAGGTAATCAAATCCAAACTCATTATTAGTGCCATAAATGATATCATTGCCATACGCTTTTCTACGTTCTTCGCTATTTGGTTGGTATCTATCAATACAATCTACAGTAAGGCCCAACCATTCATATAAGGTACCATTCCATTCACTGTCGCGTCGTGCCAGGTAATCATTCACTGTCACTATGTGAACGCCAAGCCCGGCAAGTGCGTTGAGGTAGGCGGGCAAAACAGAAACAAGGGTTTTACCTTCACCTGTTGCCATTTCGGCAATTTTTCCCTGGTGCAGAACAATACCTCCAATAAGTTGTACGTCGTACGGAATCATATTCCATGTGATTTCGTTACCGCCGGCAGTCCATTTGTTTTTATATATAGCCTTATCGTTATCAATAGTTATATATTTCTTGGTTATACTGAAAGTTCTGTCTAATTCTGTTGCTGTTGACTCAAGCTCCTCATTGTCTTTAAACCTGCGGGATGTTTCTTTTACCACAGCAAACGCTTCTGGCAAAATTTCCATTAGTATTTCTTCCAGTTTTTTATCGCGGTCTTTTTTAGAAGAATCTACCTGTTGGTAAATGGCATCCCGCCCGGAAATATCAGCAGAATCCAATAACTCTGCTTCTTTATTTTTAGCATCTATTTCATCATCTATTGCTTTCAGATATTCTTTAATGCGATCTTTGAAAACAACTGTTTTATTACGCAGTTCATCGTTGGAAATAGATTGGTATTGATCAAAAAAAGCATTTATTTTACCAACATAAGGCGTTATGGCCTTTACATCTTTTTCACTTTTGTTACCACCAAATAATATAGAAAGAAAACCGGGCATATAGAAATCAGATTAAATGTGAATTTAAAACCATTAATAGTCAAATTTGATGCACAAAATATTCGTAGTCAAAATGACAGTGCGCAAAGTTACATAATTGTAACGTTTTTTATATTTTTAGTAGAATGGATTTAGCGTTTTATTTGTATTGGAAAAAGTGAGAAAGGAGAACGTTGAATTAATTACCCCCAGTTATAAGATATATTATCATCGTCCAAAGCCTGGAAGTATTTCTCAGGCCAACAGGCTATTTAACGCATATTTGCACTAATCAAATAACCCTTTATTCAGTAATTGCAAAGTTCTTTCCTTATCCTCGTGCGAAATAAGAAGAGAAATATTGTGCTGGCTTCCGCCGAAACTTACCATACGAACGGGAACATCGGCAATACTGGAAAATACTTTTGCTAATACTTTTTCCGTTTTCGCAATCTTATTGCCCACAATACTAACGATCGTCTGGTTCGTATCAACCATTATTCTGCCAAACATTTCCAGCTCTTTAATAATTTCTTTTATATAAATATCATTGTCAATAGTGAGAGAGACGGCTACTTCGGAAGTGGTAACCATATCAATGGAAGTCTCATATTTTTCAAAAACCTCAAATATTTTTCTTAAAAAACCATAAGCCAGCAACATTCTCGTACTCTTTATTTTTATGGCGGTAATAAAATCTTTTGCTGCGATGGCTTTTACTCCTTCTGAATCAGATTCACTTTCAATGAGGGTACCAAAAGCATCAGGATCCATTGTATTAAGTAATCTTACCGGAAAATTAAAATATTGAGCAGGCCAGATACTTGCAGGATGCAAAATTTTTGCACCAAAATAAGCAAGCTCGGCGGCTTCTGCAAAGCTTAAATGGCGAATCGGTTTCGTATTCTCCACTATACGCGGATCATTATTGTGCATGCCATCTATATCTGTCAATATTTCACAAACAGAAGCTCCTACGGCAGCGGCGATCAAAGAAGCGCTGTAGTCACTTCCTCCCCGTTTCAGATTGTCCACTTCACCTTTTGAGTTGCGGCAAATATAGCCCTGAGTTATAAAAATTTTATCCTCTTTGTGGCTTTGCAATATTTGCGACAATTTTACTTTTATGCTTCCTACCTGTGGCTCTCCAGAAGGGTCTATCGTCATAAAGTCAAGCGCCGCAATCCATACATGGGGAATGCCTTGTTCCGCAAGAAAAATACTGAAAAGTTTTGTACTCAACAATTCGCCCTGCGCAAGAATGTCTTTATTCAAAGCCTCGCTAAAGGATATCTTCAAAATGATATTTAAAAATTCAAAGTGTTCTGCCACTACACCTTTAGCCTTTTCGTATGCTTCTTCCTTTTTTACCAAATGAATTATAAAATTCTGATAATGTTGTTCAAGGGCATCTATACTTTGTTTGGCAGCCAACCGCTCGCCTTTGGCAAGAAGCTTGCTTATTTCAGAAAGTGAATTAGTAGTGCCGCTTAATGCGCTAAGCACTACCACCTTTGGCTCGTCATCTTTGGTTATGAGTTTTTTTATCTCCACCATTCTTTCCGGCTTGCCTACACTGGTGCCACCAAATTTCATTACTTTCATTTCTTTTTCTCCGGTATTTTTTTATGATAAATTGGTTTTCTTCGGTAAATTTAGTGGAATAGAATTTTTATTTTCTCCAATAATGACTGTTTTAACCTTAGTAGAAAAGCTATGAAATACAGGTATAAACCTTGTTATCTTATTTCTGACAAGCTTATCATGATAAGGCAATAAGGTTTCGGAAATTATATATCAGCGTACTTTACTAAGGCTGACAACCCAAAAGCCGAATTCCACTAAATTTACCGAATGACCTAAATTGTTTGCAAATGTAACATTTCGTATCAGTTTCTTTAGGTCTGCGGTTCAATTATTATTATTGCCAGAAAGAAGATGAGGAAGAAAAGGTAATTTGAAATTGAATTCTCTATTCGCTCATCTTTTTAATGTATTCAACCATTTTGGCACTGCTGTAATCTGCCAGCCCTTCATGTTGAAAAGCAATGTTCCCACTTTTATCTAAAATAATTGTGGTAGGTAATGTTCCCGAAAAATACTCCCTTGGAATGTCGCCTGCAAGTGAATAAACAGGAAGAGAAAATTTCTTTTCTTTCATAAATGCAGTTGATTTAATAGAATTATTATCAACATCCGCGATTATAAATATCACATTTTCGTTGTTTTTAAATTCATTGTACAGTTTATTGACGGATGGCATTTCGGCAATACAGGGCGGGCACCAGGTAGCCCAAAAATTAATAAATATTACTTTTCCTCTTTGCTCCTGAAGATCAATGACTTTTCCATCGGTATTTTTAAATAATAGACTTTGGGTAACTACCTCTGATGATTTACCTGGCGCAGATTTCGGAATATTTGGTTGAAATAATCCAATCTTCATGAAACCCTGGAGCACCGTCGCTTTGAAACCAGGATTTATCAGCATCGCAAGTATAAATATGATAAATATTGCGGTGAAAAGATTTGAAAATGTAAATAATTTCTTTTTCATAGAACCGGGTTTTTTCAAATATAAAGTCATTTATTTTTTAAATAGCCTTTTATCAAATGCAAAAGCAACTATATCAACAATTTTTATTTTCGTAAAAAAATTGTGTGCCGGGTTTATTAAATAATTAAAATCGCCGGGTACTACCACAGATGGCACTTTCATTACTAAATATTTCCCTTCGTCAAGAAACTTATCTCCAATTAATTGTGTAGAATTTGAATGAGGTATCACCTTCCAATCTTCCGGTAAATCCGCAATTTTCAATTCAAAAAGATGAATCGAATCAGGAATTTCAATAGTGATTAAAAAATAATCTAATGGGATATTTCCCAATCGTGTATGTACCGCTATTTCAGCGGTGCTAAGTGATCTTGATTCACTTGTATATAACATCTCGTGGCCCTTGATGTTCCACTTGGCACCTGCTCTCTTTGCGCCTGTTCCGCTGAGATCGCGCATATATTTTTCTTTGATCAGTCTATATACTCTCATGCTAAAACACCAAATTCGATCCGGGTCAATTCGTCCCTCAATAAATTTATTCCAAAGGTATTATCTAATAATTCTTTTGGAACCACTCCACCAAGTGCCAGGTTTTTTGTTATAAGCCAGCTATTAAATTTCTCTTTATTTCCAAAAACTTCAATGCCGTATTTATAAAGCAAAGTGATTTCAATAATTTTTTCTGAAGACCCGGTATCAAAGGGCCTTCTTTCTTTTTTATGTCGCTGCATGGTTCTTTCAGAAATATTCAGGAAAGCGGACCATTCATTAAGAGTAAAAGGGCTCTCTTGTGCAATTGATATAAAAACGCTGAATTTAATTCCTGTTTTAATTGCTTTTATAATTGAAAAAACATCCTGGTCATCAACCGAATTGTATGAGAATGATTTTTCATTTAAACCAACTGTATTCATTCTTTATCTTTTTTTTATAAAGTTGGCTGAAATCTGGCAAAAATAAAGCGACAGATGGCAATCGGTTAATATACCTATTAATAATGGTTTCTAAAATTTTTCATAATCTTCAATAATCATATCCGCGTCAGATAATTCTTCTTTTGGTTGAGTAGTCGTAATCGCAATCACTTTCGTACCTGCTGCTTTTGCGGCGTTTATACCGACAACGGCATCTTCAAATACCAAACAATTTTGGGGTGCAATGCCCAAAATAGAGGCTGTTTTCATATAAATTTCAGGATTGGGCTTCCCTTTTTTGATGTGCGAAGAATTTACAACAGCTTTAAAATATTTTTTAATGGGAATGTGATCAAACATGAAATCAATATTGGGCTGTATGCCAGAGGTAGCAATCGCCATCGGAATATTATGTTCATAAAATATTTTCAGCAAGCCAATTAATCCGGATACAGGTGTTATGTAAGGCGAATACATTTCTCTATAAAGCGCCTCTTTTTCAAGAGTGTATTTTACAGATTCTTCATTACTTATCCCTTTGCCATAAATATATTCAATGGCGTCATGGTTCGTTCTTCCGTTTAAATGTGCATTAAATTCTGCATTAGAAATACTTCTCCCTTTGCTATTCAAATATTTTTCCCATGTTTTCCGGTGGTACGAATTATTGTCTATTAAAGTGCCGTCCAAATCAAATATGACCGCTTTTACTTTAAATTCATTTATTATTTTATTGATCTTCCTTTCTAATGCTACTTTTTCTTCAACCATCCTTTTTTTGGTTGCAAAGTTCGTTATTAAAAATGACAGATGCCTAACCGGCCTCTTTTTTTTTGAATCGTTACCTTTACAAAAAAAGTAATGAAAAAAATATTTTTCGGATGCCTCGCATTGGCATTACTATCATTTATTATTCCCGCATCAACTTCAAGTATTATGAAACCAGAGACGATCTATCAATTTAAAGTAACAGCGCTGGATGGCGGCACCATAGAATTTTCACAATTTAAAGGAAAGAAAATACTGGTAGTCAACACGGCATCCAAATGCGGCTTTACGCCTCAGTATGCGCAGCTCGAAGATCTGTACAAAAAGTACAATAATAAATTAGTTATTGTAGGCTTTCCTGCCAACAATTTTGGTGGACAGGAACCAGGCAGTAATGATGAAATAAAATCTTTCTGCACAAAAAACTATGGAGTTACATTTCCAATGGCAGCAAAGGTTTCAGTAAAAGGCGATGACATTGCGCCCATCTATAAATGGCTTACTGAAAAATCTGAGAACGGCGTTATGGATGCAGATATCAAATGGAATTTCACTAAATTTTTATTAGATGAAAACGGCGTTTTAATAACAAAATTTGATAGTAAGGTAACTCCGCTTAGTGATGATATTTTAAAATATTTAAACTGATTCCTGTATCCTGATACCTAAGTATGCAATTCGACAAAATAGTAGCACAAACAGTAGTAAAGCGCCGGCTGCGGGATCTGGTGCAAAATAACAGGCTTTCACATGCGCTACTCTTTTTGGGAAAAGAGGGGAGTGGCGCTCTACCATTAGCCATTGCATTTGCTCATTATATTTTATGCGAGAGAGCAAATCCAAAAAAGAAAAGCGATAAGATAATTTCATTATTTGGAGAAGCAGAAAATGAAACGTCCCCGGCAAATATGGATGATAGTTGTGGGGTATGCGCTTCCTGTATTAAGATTGAGCATTTGAGCCATCCGGATTTGCATTTTTCGTATCCCGCTTTGAAAAAGGACAGCAATCATGCAAAAGTATTAAGTACTGATTAT
The DNA here is from genome assembly GCA_039922575.1 of Ginsengibacter sp. Taxonomy (GTDB): domain Bacteria; phylum Bacteroidota; class Bacteroidia; order Chitinophagales; family Chitinophagaceae; genus Ginsengibacter. The sequence goes on along the minus strand of JBDTEK010000174.1, from coordinate 4,041 downwards.
ATTGTAGAATGGAGAGAATTTATTCAACAGTTCCCATATGGAAATGTAACTGATTGGATCAATTTTTTAAAAGAAAACCCTAAAGCGAAAATTGAAAGCCCTGCAAATAAACAGGGAAATATTACAGTAAATGAATGTGATGATATTTCGCATAAACTCAGCTTAAAATCTTTTGAAAGCAATTATAAGATATTAATCATGTGGATGCCCGAATTTTTGGGGAATGCGGGAAATAAATTATTAAAGCTAATAGAAGAACCACCACCGGATACTCTTTTTATATTTGTGGCAGAAGATGAAAATGCTATTTTACCTACTATACTTTCAAGAACACAGTTAATTAAGATTCCTTCTCCTGAGAATGTGGAGATTAAAAAAGTATTAATAAGCGATTATAATGTAGAAGTTGAAAAAGCGGAACAGATAGCCGCACTTTCTGAGGGCAATTTTCGCGAAGCGCTTCAGTTATTACAAAATGCTGAAGAAGACTGGCAGGCTCAGGTTAGGGACTGGCTGAATGTGATTATTAAAAATAATGTGAACGCCCAATTAAAGTGGATTGAAGAAATAAGCAGGCTTGGAAGGGAAAAACAAAAGCAGTTCTTAAAATATTTTATACATTTATTGCAACAGGCTATCAGAATTCACTTACTTGAAGAAAATGGCCTTGCATCTATTTCTGAAAAGGAAAGGGATTTTTCGGCCAGGCTAAATAAAATGTGCAGCATAGAAGCACAGGAAGCTATTGTAAATGAACTGAACAAAGCTATTTATTACATTGAGCGTAATGCTCACGCTAAAATGTTATTTCATTCGCTTACCATACGTTTGTACCATATTATTAAAGATAATTCCCTAATTTTGGTTTATTGAGGAAAATGATTTATGTGCAGATGTGATTAATATTTTATGTAGAAACAACTAAATTTTCATAGGATTTCTGTTTGCTTTTTTTATAAAAAAAGGTCTTATTATAATTTTACACTTTTGGAAATAAAATCATTTTCTTTTTGTTTATTGTAAAATTACTACGTATTTAAAGTTGTACCACATCTGCCTGAATTACCCCTCATCATTTTTATTAATTCACTTTATATAAATAAAATATATGGGTTGCGATAGTTGTAGTACAGGTAAACCCACCGGATGTAAAAGTAACGGTGGCTGCAGTACCGGAGGGTGTAACCGGATGAATGTTCACGATTGGCTTGCTAATCTTCCATTCAGTGATCCGGAAAGTAACTGCAGAATTATAGAAGTTTCTTTTAACCAGGGAAGCCGGAAAGATTTTTATAGAAATAATTCCCTTAACTTTTTTGAGAAGGGAGATATCATCACAGTAGAAGGAGTAAATGGTTTTGATGTAGGCACTGTGAGTATTACCGGCGAATTAGTGCGCCTACAATTAAAGAAAAAAGGTGTAAAAGAGGATAGTTCAGAAATAAAAAGAATTTTAAGGATTGCTACGGAAAGCGACATCTCTAAGTGGAAAGAAAGCAAGGCACGGGAAAAAGAAGTGTTGATAAGAAGCAGGGCAATAGCACGACAATTGAAGGTGGAATTAAAAATGGCTGAAGTAGAAATTCAGGCAGATTCCAGAAAAGCCACTTTTTTTTATATTGCAGACGAAAGAGTTGATTTTCGTGAATTGATCAGAATTTACGCCTCCGAGTTTAAAGTAAAGGTAGAAATGAAACAAATAGGCGCGCGGCAGGAAGCAGGAAAAGTAGGCGGGATAGGAAGTTGTGGCCGCGAACTTTGCTGCAGTACTTGGCTTACCGATTTTAAAAGTGTAAATACCAATGCGGCACGTTATCAAAATCTGAGCATTAACCAAACCAAACTAAGCGGACAATGTGGAAGGTTAAAATGCTGTCTTAATTATGAACTGGATACTTATTTAGATGCGTTGCAATTTTTCCCTGAAGATGCAGATGTGATTGAAGTAGCCAAAGGCCGGGCATTTTTAGTAAAAAAGGATATTTTTAGAAATCTGATGTGGTACACAATGGCAGATACTACCAAACATTATCCACTTTCAATTGAAACTGTAAAAAAGATAAAAGCCCAGAATAAAGAAGGTATTAAACCGGAAACGTTAGAAACTGTTGAAGTAATCAGCGGTAAACCAAAAGAAGTGGAACCGGAATTTGTAGATGTGGTGGGGCAGATCAGCTTAAAATCATTAGAAAAAACCACGCGCAAGCGTAAGGATAGCGAAAGAAGAGGCAATGCGGGACCGGGAAAGAGCAATCCGCGCTCACAAGACAGGAGGCAACAGCAGCATGATCGCAACAATTCCGGAGCTAAATTTGGTGGTAAGCCGAAAGATGTGCCTGCCCAAAAAACGTCTCCCAATAAAGGTCAGGCCAACAGGCAAGGAAATAATGACCCTAATAATAATAGAAACAGGCCGGAGGAAAATGTGTGATGGGATATAAGTGCCGGAACAAGTTATTTTTACTTCGAAATGGATAAAAGAGTGAATGATTTAAATTTAAAAATCTCTCATCTATCGAATAGATTTAATAATGCTGGGAAAATGGCGCGTTGGTCAAGGGGTTAAGACGTCTCCCTCTCACGGAGGAATCACTGGTTCGAACCCAGTACGCGTTACAAAAATAAATTTGAGATGCAATTTTGGAGGCATTCCAGTCTTTACAATTTTGAAAATAAAACTTTAAAATTTACTTCCTTCTATTCTTAAACTACAGTTACTGGTCTTAAACTACAGTTACTGGTCTGGAAACCAGCGTCAGCAAAAAAAATTGTGAGCCAATAGATTAGCCGCACTATCAAAAATGAAGAGATTTTTCTCTCTTTTCCATTCGCTTTCAATGTTAGCGATGTACATTTGTCCACCATGGCGATTATCGTTTCAAATCTTACAAAAATTTATGGGCAACAAAAAGCTGTTGACAATATTTCGTTTGCAGCACACGATAATGAGATCGTAGGTTTTTTGGGGCCAAATGGTGCCGGAAAATCTACTACCATGAAAATGATAACAGGATTCCTGGGATCTGATTCGGGCAAAATCTCTGTAAATGGAATTGATGTAAATGCAAATCCATTGGAAACCAAAAAACAAATAGGCTATTTGCCGGAAGGGAATCCACTTTATTATGAAATGTATGTGAGGGAATACCTTGAATTTATAGGTGGATTGCATAAAATAAATTCATTAAAAAAAAGAGTGGATGAGGTAATTGGGATTACCGGATTAAAACCCGAAAGTAATAAAAAAACCGGCCAGCTCAGCAAGGGTTACAAACAAAGAGTGGGGCTGGCAGCAGCCTTAATTCATGATCCAAAAGTGTTGATACTTGACGAGCCAACGAGCGGGTTAGATCCAAATCAAATAGTAGAAATAAGGCAGGTAATTAAGGAACTCGGCAAAAATAAAACCGTACTTTTTTCATCTCATATTTTACAGGAAGTAGAGAGCATTTGCGACCGGGTAATTATCATTAATAAAGGAAATATTGTAGCAGATGACACGTTGGCAAATTTGCGATCCGCCAACAAAACGTCACATATTGTAGTAGTGCAATTTGGAAAAAATATTGACATTAATTTATTAAAACAATTAGATGGAGTAGAAAATGTGGAAGATGTTTCTAACCAATATCATCTTCAAACTTCAAATCCTGAAAAAGTTAAAAAACTTTTAATGGAATTCAGTTTACAAAATAATCTTGATATACTTTCTTTACAAAGCAAGAGCACAAGTTTGGAGGAAGTTTTCAGGAATTTGACACAGATAGAATGAAAACAATTACCTAACAACCAAAAAAATTTTAATTACAGACTGTAATTCGATTAATGCTAATTATCCACATCATAAATTATAAGCGTTAAAATCATTTATATTTTGCTAAATTTGTTGGTAAACTCTATAGGATGTTAATGACAGACAAATTATTCACAATAAAAGAAGCAAGTGATTGGGCAACAGACCATTTGGGCAAGAATGTCACTTCTTCCGATATTTCATATCTTGTTCAATACGCAGTATAAAAAAAATTAATGAAATTGGTT
>JBDTEK010000173.1:0-5790 GCA_039922575.1 Ginsengibacter sp. | reverse complement strand
CTAACCGCGATGCAATAGATAATTCATACTCTGTATCCTGGTTATTGTTATTTAAAAGTAAAGAAGACCATGATAATTATCAAACTGATGCTATCCATTTAAAATTTAATGAAGAGTGCTCACATTTATGGAGAAAGGTGGTGATTTATGATACAGTTAATTTGGTATGAAAAAAAGTTTGAAATAATAAGCTCGAAATGAAGAATTTTTCTCTCTTTTCTATCCTTCTCTACTCTTGAGCCCTGCGCTGGTCCCAGGAGCTTTATTTGTATCTTACTTACACATTCGGAACGGTAAGTCATAGGTTCAGGAGACATGCGCCAGGCGATTTCTTTTAGATACATTTCCCAATGTTTATTCACTGTTCTAAATTATATGAACTAATTTTATTTGTCATTGTATTGTAAGAAATTATCTATTATATTTGCATTTTTTAACCAAAACCTATAAAAACTTATGAAATCAATTCTTTCTTTTTTGGCCATTGTAATGGCAAGCCTCCTTTTTATTTCCTGCGGTAAAAAAAATGATACCGACAATTCTACTGCAATTATTGGTAAATGGACTGCCGTAAAACAATATGATAAAAGTTATGTAGCCGGACAGCTAATTTCCAGCGACACTTTAGCTATTGTTGCTCCGGATTATGCAACTTTTGAATTTAAAACCGGAAATGTTTTCGCATCAGATTACTCTGTGCAGGGTGAAGAAGATCATGTAACCGGGTATTACAAATTGCAGGGCAATCAGATTTCTGTGGGCGCCACAGAAGCAGATCCTGAAAAAGAAATATACACTTATCAGTTAACAGGCAATAGCTTAACAATGAGCATTTCTTATTCTGATACAGTTAATTCAGTAATTTATAGGGATGACGTAAAAATTGAATTAAAGAAATAAAAACATTGCTCTTATAATTTATTAACTCAAATAAAGGCCATCCGGAAACAGATGGCCTTTTATTCCACTACTTTTTTAACGTTAAGTCAATGCCCTACATGGTTGCCGTTCATTGCGATACGAGTTGATTCTATTGTCCAAGGGAATTTAAAACCGCATTGGGTGCGGCATTTAATTTTTCTGGAAACTTTTCCCCTACCTTTATTTTACACATTTATTTTACCACAAAAAAAAATTTATGAAGAAACATTTACTCAGGTTTTCAATTATTGCTGTTGTAGCCTTCTGTTCTTTTAATGGGCTCGGACAATCTTTTTCCGGGACCTATAATTTTGCAAACTTTGCATCAACTACAACCGGAAGAGTGGATCCTACTCCGCCACCTGTATCCACCGGAATCTCTTTTGGAAGTTTTTCAGCATCGACGACCGTGAGCGCTCTTTCAACGGCGGGAGGCAGATTTAGCTTCACAGGATGGCCCTTGGGGGCAACTAATGGAATGGATGTATTTACCGGCGCTTTGGATGCAACAAAATATTACCAGGTAACACTCACTCCTCAAACTTACTACACCTTTGACCTTGATTCAGTTACTTTTACGCTTCAGCGTTCAGGTACCGGAATCAGGCAATATGCCGTAAGATCCAGTATAGATGGATATACAGCTAATTTAGCTGCTACAGTTGATCCCGTAAATGCATCTTTGCAAGTTGTAGGGGGAAATACTTTCCAGGTAACGGATGCTTCAACCACAGCAAATGATGGAAGTAAAATAATACTAACCGGGGTTTCATTCACAGATATTGCAATCCCAATCACCTTTAGATTTTATGGATGGAATTCAGAAGCAACAGCCGGATCATTCAGCATTGATAATGTGAAATTTTCAGGTAACGCAAATTTGTCTCCTACTGCCCCGAATCTTGTTTTAAGTAATACTTCATTAATTTTTCCGGTAACAGCGATAAATAGTAGCTCTACTTTAAGTTATACAATAAAAGGGGCTAATCTTACAGATCCCGTGGTTATTACAACTACGGCGCCGTATTCTGTTTCAGATGCAGTTAATGGCACTTACACAACAAGTCTTACTATAGCTACCGCTGATGTGGCAAGTGACAAATCAATTTTTGTGAAATTTTCTCCCTTAACTGCTGCTACTTTTGCTGATACTGTTACTAATACAAGTACCAACGCTTCCACAAAAATTATCGTTATAAGCGGTGATGGTGTTGACCCTGACAACCTGGTTTTTAATTTTGATAATTGTGCCACTCTTGGGGTTCCGGGATCAGGATTTACTCCGTATAGTGTAACCGGCGCACAAAAATGGGCTTGCTCCAGTTTTGGCCTTAATACCACCAAAGGTGTTGACATAAATGGGTATTCAGGAGGAGCACAGGAAAACGAAGATTGGTTAATTTCTCCACCTCTTAATGTCAGTTCTCTTGATTTACCGGTGCTTAGATTTTGGAGCAAAGGTGAGTTTACAGGCCCTTCATTACAATTGCTTGCCTCTACCAATTATGATGGAATAAGTGATCCTAATACTGCTACCTGGACGGATTTGCAAGCAAATTTCCCCGCCTTAAACGCTACCTGGACAATGACAGATGGTATTGATCTTTCTGCTTATAAAGGCTCACCGGTTTATATCGCCTTCAAATATCTTTCATCAGAAGAATTAGGCGCTGCAAGATGGACAATTGATGATGTGGATGTTACCAACAGGACACAATTATTATCAACTTATCCATCATTGCTGAATTTTGATGAAGTGGCTTCGGGAAGCCATTCTAACGGGCTTCAATTTTCTGTAAAAGCAGTTGGCTATGGAGATGTTACTTTAACACCTCCTTCAGGTTATGAGTTATCTACAGATAATATTACCTATTCGGCATCAATAGTTATAACTGCAGCAACCCTTTCTTCAGGAACTAATATTTTTGTAAGGTTTTCTCCGACTGTAAATGCATTGACAATTTCCGGCCTTATCAATTTTAAAGCGCCGGGTTTAGACTCAAACCTGGTAACACTTACAGGTTCTTCTTATCCTAAATCAGAGACTTTTGATGCCGGTTGTTATAATTTAAGTTTCTTTGGATCTAATGCGACTAATAATCCGACACAGGCAAAAATTGATTTGCAGGTGGACAATATCGCCATCGTGATGAACAAATTAAATATGGATGTTTTAGGGGTGGAAGAAGTCTCCAACGATGACGCATTAACTTCTTTGGTTGAAAAATTAAACCACAGGAGCGCTGTTATTTCGAACAGATGGTCTTATTCTTTCAATCCTCCGGATCCAACTTTTCCTCCGCAAAAAACAGGATTTATTTATGATAATACCACCACAACTTTAGTATCATCACGCGATATGTTTGTGGACTTGTATGACAAAGCGCGGACTACCAATCCTGAATTACTTCCTAACTATCCTGGCGGAAATCCACAAAGTTTCTGGGCATCCGGAAGGTTACCTTTCATGGCAACATTTGATGTTACTATAGGTGGTACTACAAAAAGAATTGTGATGATAGATATCCATGCTAAATCTGCTTCAGATGTAGCGAGCTACAACAGGCGCGTTTATGATGCGAAAGTGTTGAAAGATTCATTGGATGCCTATTATGCAAATGATAATGTGGTAATCGTTGGCGATTACAATGATAGGGTAACTGGTTCTATTTATGCTGGTTCTACAGTTTCTCCTTACCAACCTTTTGTGGCAGACAATGCTAATTATAGTGTACTTACTTTACCGCTCGATCAGGCAGGCAGGGTAAGTTTTTTAACTGGCTCAGGCTTAATTGACCAAATTACTGTTTCCAATAAAATGGTTCCTTTTTATATTTCCAATTCTACCGACATTGAAGATCCGAGAAGCTATATTTCAAACTATAATGCAACAACTGCTTCAGATCACATGCCGGTCTATTCACGCTTTAACTTTTCAGCACCATTGCCGGTTACGCTTGTCAATTTCAATGCACAGCCAAAGGGCAAGCAAGTATTGGTAACCTGGACTACATCCGCCGAATATCATAGTAATTATTTCGTGGTAGAAAGGTCTGCCGATGCAAGAACATTTATTTCGGTAGGTGCTATAAAAAGCGTAGGAAACAACCTTGGTGCTAATTACCAACTTACAGATTCGCTGCCACTATCCGGTATTAATTATTACCGTTTAAAGCAGGTAGATCGTGATGGAACTGTAAAATATTCATTGATCGTTGCAGTTAGTTTTGGTGCCGGCGCAAAAAACGCTTTGGTACTGTATCCCAATCCTGTAGCCAATCACATTCAACTTAACCTTAATTCTGCCGCAAGGAATTATGTAGGAAAAGTAACCGCCAGCGATGGAAGAGTACTATTGAATACCAATGGAGATATTATGCAGATCAACCAACAGATCAACCAGAATTTGTACAAATTTAAATCAGGTGTGTATGTATTGAAGATCAGCAATGCTACTGATGAATATTCAGTAAAATTCATAAAGCAATAAGTTTTAAATTTTAAAAACTTTTCAAAAAAGGATCCCGGATTTATCTCCGGGATTTCTTTTGGCAATGACTTTTTTATACTTTCAGGAAAACAAGTTTTTATTAAGGATTAATTATTCCCTTTTCTTATTAGTGTCTATGCTTCAATGTGTGTGTGGAACTTTTGGAAAGTTATCAGGCTCTCTATTTCCAAACAATATTCAATAAACTTCCCAAAAGGTTATAATAATCTTTCAGCCTGACCATGAGCATTTCCGATTCTGATACTGTTAATTCAGTAATTTATAAGGTTGAGGCAAAGACTGATCTAAAGAGACAATAACATTGCACTTATAATTTATTACCTCTTTTAAAGGCCCACCGGAAACAGATGCTTTTTATTGATTGGGAAAAAGAATATAAATTAGTAACTCAAAAATAGAAGAATAATGAGAAATAAATTATTTTTTTCTGCAATAATTATTACAACAATTTTAATCTCTTGCTCCAGCACATCTAAGACAAATAACAGCCTTTCAAAGAAAGAAATAAGACAAGGATTTACTTTATTATTTGACGGCAAAACCATGGATGGATGGCGCACGTATCAGAATCAGACTTCACCTTCATGGGCAGTTGACAGTGGTACTTTACATTGTAAGGGAAGCTCAGCAAATTATGGTGCTATCACTGCTGACCTTATTACAAAGAATCAGTATGAAAATTTCGACTTTATGTGCGACTGGAAAATTTCCCCCGGAGGGAACAGTGGTATTTTATATATGGTTACAGAAAATACTCCTTATTCTTATTTAACCGGCCCGGAGTACCAAATAATTGATGATAAAAATTTTCCGGAAAAGCTGGAAGAGTGGCAGCACACCAGCGCAAACTATGCCATGAACCCCGCTCCCACCGCGGTCCCAAATGCCGTGGGAGAATGGAATCATGCACGTATCGTAGAGAATGGCAACCATGTAGAGCATTGGCTTAACGGTAAAAAGGTAGTTGAATACGAACTATACAGCGCGGACTGGAATCAGCGAAAAATGAATAGTAAATGGAAAGATGATACTACTTATGCGCAATCAAAAAGAGGCCATATTTCTTTTCAGAATCATGGAAGCGAAGCATGGTTCAAAAATATTAAGATCAAAGAATTATAAATAAAAGCAGTTCCTCGGTAAATTTGGTGGAATAGGATTTTATTTTCTCCAATCAGGACAGTTTTAACCTTAGTAGAAAAGATATGAAATACAGATATCAACATTATTACCTACTAATGGCAAGCCTATCATAATAAGGCAATAAGGTGTCGGTAAACTATAAATCGGAGTCTTCTATTAAGGTTAACATCCAAAAAACCGGATTCCACTAAATTTATCGAAGAACCATAAAAGAT
>JBDTEK010000172.1:0-5480 GCA_039922575.1 Ginsengibacter sp. | reverse complement strand
AACAAAGTATGCTAGCAAAAGAATGGCTCACCAACACGAGGAAAATAATGACCCGCATTGAAGAAACACAAATGGATAATATCAGGAAGGCAGCGGAGATAATGGCTGATTCGATTCAAAAAGAACGATGGGTTCATACGTTTGGTTGTGGACATGCCACTTTACCTATTGAGGAAATGTATCCGCGGATTGGCGGCTTTGTGGGCTTCCATCCCATCGTAGAATTGCCTCTTACTTTTTTTACCAACATCACCGGGCAGATGGGTGTGCACCAGTTCATTTTTTTGGAAAGAGTAGAAGGGTATGGGGTGGAAATTATGAAGGGATATAATTTCGATACACGCGATACCATGTGGCTTTTCTCTCATTCCGGCATCAACAATGTAAATATTGATGTGGCGCTTGAGGCAAAAAAGAAAGGGATGAAAGTAGTAGTATTTGGTTCTGCTGCGGAAGCCAAAGGGAAGAAGACAAGACATTCCAGCGGTAAAAATATTTTTGAAATTGCGGACATCGTCGTTGATACCTGCGCTCCCATCGGAGATGCCTCAGTATCGTTGAAACATCATGTGGATAAAATAGGGCCTGTTTCTACCATGGCTTTCATTACCTGCGTATGGATGACCGTAACTACTGTTGCAGAAATCTTAGAAGAAAGAGGAGTGAAATTATTTATTCATCCATCGCACAATGTACCGGGTGCAGCCGATTCCAAAGTACGTTTGGATGAAGCTCTGGATGTGTATAAGAAGAGGTTGACAGGCGTATAGCTCTTAAAACCATGACCGGTACAATTACAACGGAGAATGGCCTTCACTCTTTTAATATTCTCTATTTGGAAAAATGATTAGCGTTGAGTGAATTATTGAAAAAAACGGAACTGAAATAAAATTCATTCCGTCTTTTTTTAATCTTTTTTTAATGATGTTTGTTAAAAGAACAGGTTAAATGTATTTGGAAAAGAACATTTAAGAACAAAGGCATTGTAACAACAAATTTTTTTGAAGCACCTGGGAAAAACATAATCAACCTGGTCGAAAAATGAGCTTAAAAAACCAGGTTATTTCCTGTGCCATGAAATTGAAATGATTCACCAATGATTCCTTAGTGGGTTTCAACGAACAGTTCTTATCTTTAAATCCAAAAAGCAAAAATAAATTATGCGCAATATTTCAGTTCTTGTTATCGGAATATCATTTATAATCGGATTATTTATTTTAGGTAATGCCTATAAATACAGATCCACTGCCATGGAAACCGTGGTAGTTACAGGTTCCGCAGAAAAGGATTTCATTAGTGATTTAATTGTTTGGAGAGGTTCTTATTCAAGAAAATCAATGGATTTAAAGAGCGCTTATTCGCAACTGAAAGAAGACGAAACTACTATTCGTACTTATCTTACAGGCAAGGGGATCAACAATAGTGAAATTGTATTTTCATCTATCAATATCAATAAAGAATTCAATTACAAAACTGATGCAAACGGAAGAGCGCTTGGCCAGGAATTTACCGGATTTAACCTTATTCAAAATGTAAAAATTGAATCTCCGAATGTAGATAAGATTGATCAGATATCAAGAGAAGCAACCGAGTTAATTGAACATGGAATTGAGTTTAATTCCTCTGCTCCGTTATTTTATTATACTAAACTTACAGAAGTGAAGATGGATCTTTTAGCAAAAGCAAGCGCTGACGGAAAAAAGAGAGCGGAAATAATTGCAGAGAACGCGGGAAATTCTTTGGGCAAATTGAAAAAAGCAAACCTCGGGGTTTTTCAAATCACCGGTAAAAATAGTGATGAAGATTTCAGCTATGGCGGTACTTTCAATACTTCCAGCAGGAATAAAACTGGCTCCATAACGATCAGGATGGAATTTGCGGTTAAATAATATGTTCTAATTCTTTCTTCACTAACCTGGAGTTAATAAACACGGTAAGTGCTAAAAGAAAAATGGCCGTAAGCCAAACACTCCAATGCAGCAACGGCGGAAGGTTAGCATTATTTACGAATGAAATTTGAAGGAAAAATAAATGAAGTATTTCTGTTATTATCAGGGCACCTACGATAATGAATAAATAAACCGGCAACCAGGTTTTGGCAACACTCTTTGCGAGCCATTTTGGCGAATACCCTAATGTGAGCAATAGACGAAGATTGTCTTTGCTTTTCGCAATCATTAATTGCAGGTAAAACGAAAAAAGCATCAATGCCAGAACGATCACCAGAATACCGAAAACACCTAATGAACTAACGATATTTTGCAAAATACTTTTGATCCGGCTAAATTTTATTTTGTCCTTATTTAAATGGTAATCGTGCTGATCCAGGTAAGAAATGAGTTGCGGATCATTGGCATCTCTTGTTTTTATATAAACCCTTGAAGCGTGGACTGCTGTATCTCCGCTGAAATGCATATTACTCCAGTTCATAAAAGTTTTTGGCACCAATATAGAATTAATGCGATCGCTTAATGCCACAATATTTCCTTTAAAATATTGAATTCCTCCGGGGCCTGAGCAATCTAAAATAATATTTACTGATGAAATTGTTTTGGGTGAAAGCTGAGGTAATCCCTGCGCAGGCGCAAATACATTATACATTTCCAAAAAATCGGATGAAAAAATAATAGGGACTATAGTTTGTCCGGGTTGCCAGGTAAAAGATGGAGGAACTGTATCTATAAAATTATCGTCAAGGCTTTCCAAAAAAAGATCAGTGCTGAATGGAATAATGTCGCCTGCGGTAGCCCTCACCCTGAATTGGTTGGCGATCAATGGAGAAATTCCTACTATTTGCGGTTGCTCTTTAAGTTTGCGTAGGTCTTCATTGGTAAAACTATTATCCTTTCCCATGTTTTCATTGGTAATATTTTTTGAGATAGAAATAAAATCAAAACCACTTTTTCTGGGGCTGTTTTCTCTAAGCAATTGTTGAATGTTGAAAAACATTTGCATGGAAACTAAAAGTAACAAAACGCCGATCCCCAATCCAAAATATCCCAACCATTTTGAGAACGTGTTTTTGCCCGAAATAAGTAAAGGTTGTATTTTTTTATAAGAAAATTTCATTTTTGAAGTACCATGTTAGCTGGTGAGGCAGTTAGTTATTTTGCTGATTTTTATAACTGCAATATTTTTTCTCCTTTCAATAATTCCAATGGTTTTAAATCTGCAAAAACCATTGCCGCTCCTCGCTTTTCACATTCTTCATAAATCAGGCTCATCGCTTTTTTTCTATTCTCTTCATCCAGGTGGCTGTAAGGTTCGTCTAATAATAAAAAATCAAATGGCTGCATTAATGAACGAATGATGGCTATGCGTTGTTGCTCACCATAACTGCACGTTTTTGATTTCTGATCCAGTTTACTTTTTATGCCGAGCCTTCCGGCCATTTCAACAATTGCTTCTTCCGTGTGATAAGGATTCAATATCCTTTTTATTTCAATATTTTCTCTTGCTGTCTGGTCTTCAAATAATTTTAGATCCTGAAAAATAATTCCGATTTTGTTCTGCCTGAAAGAAGAAAAGCCTTCCGTGGAAAGCTTTCTAATTTCATTATTATCGTAAAGGATGGCACCTGTATAATCTCTTCTTAATCCATAAATAAATTGAATCAGGGAAGTTTTGCCACTTCCTGACGGAGCCACAATGTGTAAATGTTCACCCTTTTTAATGATAATATTTTGTGACCAGATTTGAGAATTCCTTCTATCTCCGGTCTCAATATATTCAGGTATTAAATTCCGCAGTTCAATCTGCATATCCTCTTAATTTTTTAATATTTTTTTTCATTCATTTAATCTTTACCGTATCAATTGGGGGTGGTGTTAATAAAGAATCCAGCCGTTTAGCGTGGCTGTTCTGATCTCTTCTGCCTTCATTTATTTTAAACATCTGATCCAGATAAGTATTAAGTTGTTTCAAACTATTTGTATTTTGATCTACGAGGTTTATTTCAGTTTCTGAAGTAAACGCATCATCTTTTATATCGCCACCTTTCATTGTAATATTATTCCAGAAATTTAAACTGGCATCCAGTAAAGGTTTTCTCTCATCGGTGGTATCTTTTCCGGTATTCAATGTTGATATTATTTTATGAAGATCAAGGTAAGCTCCAAAGGGTTCGCCATCTATTTTATCAAGAAAATCAAATTTATTGTTATTGCCGGAGAGATACCGGTTTGCAAATGAGCCGGAATTACTCACTACAAATGCTTTATCATTCATTGCAAAAGTGATTGAAGTATCACGTCCCATTTCCGCTGCCATTTTTTTGCCTGCATCCATTATTTTTTGGAAGCTTGGTTTATCCTTTACTCCTAACGTGAAAATGACATTCAAATCGGGTTTTGTGAATCCTGCTTTGTTCGTTGTGTTTCCTTCGCTATCCTTTAAATCAAAAGAGTCTGCCGACATTTTAAGGTCTGTGAAGGCGAGTAAAAGGTTGCCGTTGTTGGCCTTCGAAATATCATCAAGGTTGAAACCCGATTGTTGAAGATACATGTTCACAATGCCATCGGTGCCTGTGAGTTTTATCAGCTCCTTAATGCCTTCAGGTTTAAAATTCATTGCAAATATTCCAAAAACATTTTGTGTTGGAATATTCCTGATCATATCCGTATTTATTTTTGATCCACTGTATTTTTTCATGAAATCAGTCAGTTCTTTACCGAAGTATCCTTTTTGATTAATCTCAATTTTTCCTTTATCGAAATTGACAGCGTAAGTGCTGATGTTGTCTTTAAAAAATAGATCTAATTTCAACATTCCCAGTGCTCCCATGGAAGGCGAATTTTTCATGATTTGTTCTGTATTTTGCCAAATGCGTATGTCATCTTTTCCTTTTAAAAGATCAGCAAATTTTTCATTTTTAGCAAGACTGCTGTCTGATTTTAATGAAAAAAGTTTAGTGCAAAATGCAGATAGTTCATCACTATTTTCAGCAATTGTAGAATTTGATTGATTGCCTGTAGAATCATGCCAATTATACATCTCAGCCGAAGTTGTTTTTGAATTCATTACATAAGCGAAGTGCTTGCCGTTCCATCCAACTACGTTTTTATCTTTTAAAATGAGCAGGTTTATATCGCCTGATTTTTTTATAGCCTGGGAAGGATCAAAATTTTTATTGAATTGTTCGAAATCTTTTTCACTCTTTAAAGTGCCTTCTACCACGATATGCATTTCCTGTCCGGGAGTTTTGTTCGCGAAAATAATCAACGATCTGTCAAAATCAATTCCACTCGTTTCAGGATTTTCAAGTATTTTTTTTCGCCATTCCGGTGTAGAGGAATCATTGAAGGCTTTTTGATACCATGCCGTTTGCTTTATGTCATTCCATGGAAGCTTGGCGCTTAACGATTTCATGTTGAATTGCGCCACAAATACGGCGTTTTCAGGAATCATTTTTCCTTCATCATTACTTTTACTGCATGATGAAAATATAAATGCCATCGAACAAAAAATAATCACGGTTTTAA
>JBDTEK010000171.1:0-8032 GCA_039922575.1 Ginsengibacter sp. | reverse complement strand
AACCAATGAATTTAATTTTAAAACGCATCGCCAGAATATTATTGACGGCTGGACACGAAAACAATTTATATCTGTAAAATTTGTATTCGCTATTCTATTTTCCCTTGTTGCTACCTTTTTTAATTTTCTGGTCGCGCTGTTATTTGGGTTAATAACCACTAATTCTCATTTTTCATTTATTGAAATGGAAAATGTCGGTTATATCTTCATCCAAACCGTAGCATATATTACTTTCGCAATGTTTCTCGCGGTGCTTTTCCGAAGAAGCGGCGCTGCGATCGCTGTATTTTTTTTATACGGATTAATTTTTGAATTCATTATCACGATGTTAATCAATCATAAATTAAATTTATCACCCGTTGGATATTTTTTACCCTTGCAGGTAACTGATGTAATGCTTCCTATACCTTTCGGAACAAAGGTCATTTATGACAACGCACCTGACGTTTGGATTTTAGTTATTGCAAGCCTGGCTTATATTTTCGGGTATTATTTCTTTGCGTTGAAAAAATTTACAACGGAGGATTTATAAAATCATTCAAAAATGATCTACAAAAAAAGACGTGATAAAATTTAAAATAAAAATCATTAAATAAAAATTTGGCAATCATTGCTTTTGCCTTGTCAATTCATCTAAAGCGGCATCAAGTGTTGGATATAAAAAAGTGAACCCGGCTGCTTTTATTTTTTTCTCACTAACGGTGGCACTTTTTAATATTTCAACACTTCTCTTCCCTAAAACCATTTTCAAAACAAACACAGGAATATGGACAGGTATAAAAAACCTATGCCTTAACTTTTCCCCTAAAGCAATCATAAATTTCTTTTGAGAAACCGGTTCCGGCGAAACGGCATTATAGCTTCCGTTCAAATAACCATTTTCAATAGAATCACAATACATTCTGCACAGGTCATCAATATGTATCCAGCTTAATATTTGCCTTCCGTTTCCAAAAATAGTAGCAACACCAAAGCGCAATGGTATCTTAAATTCTTTGAAAGCACCTCCGGCATTGCTCAATACAATCCCGGATCTTAATTTCACAAGCCTGATGTCCATATTCTTTGCATGTTCTAAACTCGCTTCCCAAAGAAGGCAGGTCTCTCCCAAAAAGTCTTGGGAAGGAAGGTCAGTTTCTATAAATCCTTCTTTTCTCTCTAAAGGTTTTGGATCTTTTCCATACCACCCAATCGCTGATGCGGAAATAAAAGTCTTTACCTGATGCTTAATTTCTTTCAAGGTTTTTAAAATCAATTCTGCACTCTTTGTACGGCTTTCAAGTATCGTTTTTTTGTACTCTGCCGTCCACTTTTTTTCCATTACGCCGGCTCCGGCAAGATGTATAATATGATCTACCTCTTTTAAGATATTGATGTCAATTATTTGCTTTTTTACATCCCAGTAACTATACCTTATTCTTTTGTTTTCGGAGGTTTTATTTTTATCACGGGTTAAAATAATCAAGTCATAATTTCTATCTAATAAATGCCTTGTTAAATTTGCACCTATGAGGCCGGTTCCACCGGAGATTAATACTACAGGCATAATAATTTATCGTAAATTAGTTTTCTTTTCAAAAGTAAATGATTTAAAAGTTATACTCTGAATAAACTCAATTACGAAATAAAAGTACCCAGTTAATTATGAAAAATATCTTTTTATTCATCACCCTGTTATTCTTTGGTGAGTTGGTCTTTTCACAGCAAATCACCTACAGCCAGCCTGAGCCAAATGACCTTCGTACTCTTAATTTTGAAATTATTGGTAAAATAAACGAAAACTTTTTGGTGTATAAAAATATACGAAACGATAATGCCATAAGCGTTTATGATAATTCGATGAAATTATTGGACAGGATTGATCTTCGTTTTATGCCCGACAAAGTATTGAATGTTGACTTTGTTGCTTATCCTGATTTCGCCTGGATTATTTATCAATACCAAAAAAGAAACATCATACATTGTATGGCTGCAAAAATAAATAGTGGTGGGAAATTGCTAACCGATCCCATAGAATTAGATACTACAGCCATCAATTTTTTTGCAGACAATAAAATTTATACTACTATTAAAAGCGAGGATAAATCCCGGATCATGATTTATAAGATCCAGAAAAAAAACGATAAATTTAATTTTACAACACTACTTTTTAATGACAGCCTTCAACTCATTCATAAATCAAGAGTAGCAACCCAATTTGAAGACCGTAAAAATGTTTTCAGTGATTTTTTTGTAACCAATACCGGGAATTTCGTGTTTACAAAAGGTAACAAATCCAGTACAAGAGATTATATAGAAGAACTTTTTTTAGTTACCAAACCGCCTCTTGAAGATAGTTTTTCATTGGCATCTGTTGATCTTTCAGGAAAATATCTTGATGAGATTAAATTAAAACCGGACAATGTAAATAAGCATTACATCATAAATTCATTTTACTATAGCAAAAAACGCGGGAATGTAGATGGTTTATTTACGGCTGTTTTTAAAGAAGATAATAATGAACTGGTCACTAATAATTTTGCTGAATTAGATGAGTCTATAAGATTAGCGGCCAAAGATAACGGATCAAATAAAGTAGCTCTTAATGATTATTTTATACGTGATGTAATTTTAAAAAAAGATGGCGGATTTTTATTAACCGCCGAAGACTATTACACTCAATCGCGTTCCACGCCCTGGAACCGTTATGATTATCTCTATGGTTATCCTTCATTTTCTCCCTATTACTATAATTATTATTCTCCCTATTCTTATGGCTATTATGGCAATCGCTTTTATAATTATGGGTCGCAGGTAAGATATTATTATAATAATCTTCTGATACTAAGCCTTGACAATACCGGCAAAATAGAATGGAACAATGTAATACACAAATCGCAATTTGATGATGAGAATGATAATTACCTTTCTTATGCCTTAATGCTTACAGGCGGCCAGTTACATTATTTATTCAATGAACTGGAAAGGCGTAATCAGATGCTTAATGATCAAAGCGTGACAGCTTCAGGAAAGGTTATTAGAAATCCGCCATTAAGAAGCCTCGACAGAGGTTATCAATTTATGCCGAGATACGCAAGGCAGGTAAGCGCCACCCAAATAATAGTGCCATGTTTGTATCGGAATTATATCTGTTTTGCAAAAATTGAATATTAGTACTTCTGTTAACCAGCAGTGTTGGTGCGCATTCAAACTTTGGACTTAATATTTTGTAAATTTAGATTTCCGAATTTGTTTTTGTGTATTGAATAATTGAACTTCCGGTAATTCAGAATTTAGCAATTGAATAATCGGGCTATTGGATCAGTTTAACAATACAATAAGGTGGCCACGTAACAATTCGCATTTTCCATTTTAATTTTTTATTTTTGCTCTTCAAGTAAATTTTGATCGTGACAGGAATTTTCCGGGCCAATAATCCTCTTAATACTTTCCTGCTTTTCGTATATGGGTTACTGTTAAAGCTTGTGTGGTTCATTCATCCCCAAATACCGGCGCTTGATAAATTGAATGGGTTTCTCTTTAATGATCTGCTTACAACTATAAAGCCCACTTTCGATTTATACCCGGTAAGCTATTCTTTTGTTACCTATTTATTATTATTTACACAAGCCATCAGCTTTAACCAGTTTGTTATCAATCGCAGGTTAATGCAAAAACCAAATTATTTACCGGCAATGGGCTATCTGCTTGTTACCTCATTTTTTGGCGAATGGAATATATTAAGCGCACCTTTAATTGTAAACACGTTTTTAATATGGGTATGGGCAAAAATGAGCAACCTGTACAATAATCATCATGTCAAAAGCACACTTTTTAATATTGGTATTGTCATAGGCATCGCTTCTTTTTTCTATTTTCCTTCACTTGCCTTTTCTATACTTATTATTTTCGCATTATTAATTACAAGGCCGCCAAAAGTAGCTGAATGGCTGGTTGCTATTATCGGAATACTTTCAACCTGGTATTTTTTATTCGCGTGGTTATTTCTTACTAACAGGCTTTATCACTTTCATTTACCGGGTTTTCAGATTTCATACCCGCTATTTGCCCAAAATAACTCAGAATATGCAGGTATGATCCTTATACTGGCTGCAGCAATAATAGGCGTATTTTTTGTACAGTCAGTTTCAGGAAAGCAGGTAGTGCAGGTACGTAAAAGCTGGGCATTGATGTTTTTTTATTTAATAGTCGCCATATTCATTCCGTTCATAAATACCAGCCACAATTTTGAATATTGGATACTGGCTGTGATTCCTGTGTCAGCATTTATTGCTTCTGCTTTTTTTTATCCACGCCAAAGATGGATTACTGCGATACTTCATTGGTTAATGGTAGCATTTGTTATTTATATGGAATACTTCAAAAAATAGTTCAGCTATTATTTACCTTTGCTGGCTAATAAAATATGAAATATGAAATTTGGTGTGGTTATTTTCCCGGGTTCTAATTGCGACAGAGACATGATCAATGCATTGAAGCATGATATGAAACAGGAAGTGATTTCACTTTGGCATAAAGATAAAGACCTCTCCATGTTTTCTCCGGAAGATTGTATTGTTTTGCCGGGCGGCTTTAGTTATGGCGATTACCTGCGATGCGGTGCCATTGCCCGTTTTAGCCCCATGATGCAAAGCGTGATTGAATTTGCCAATAAAGGAGGGAAAGTGCTGGGAGTGTGCAATGGCTTTCAAATTCTTTGTGAAAGCGGTTTGCTTCCCGGAGTATTATTGCAAAATGGAAATATTCAGTTTGTATGCAAAAACATATTTATTACAGGAGAAGAAAACAATAATCACCAGGTGTACCAGATTCCGGTGGCACATGGTGAAGGCAGATATTATATCGGTGAAAATGGTTTAGAGGATCTCCAAAAAAATAATCAGATAATTTATCGCTATTGTAATGAAGCAGGAGATGTTCATATTGATTATGCTCCCAATGGTTCTTTAAACGGCATCGCCGGAATATGCAATAAACAAAGAAATATTTTTGGAATGATGCCACATCCTGAAAGAGCCTGTGCGCCTATGCTTGGCAATACGGATGGGCAAAAAGTATTTGAAGAATTGTTTTCGATTAATTAAATTATGTTATTATAGTAACGTCTAATTTTCTTCAAAAATTTAAGACGTTATTATTTTTTCTTATTGAAAATAAAAAATTATCCTGCCCACCCCTCTCTGTCCAGACTCCGGTATTGAATGGCTTCTGCAAGATGCTCTGGTTTTATATCTTCATGACCGCCAAGATCGGCTATTGTTCTGCTCACTTTCAGAATACGATCGTATGCCCTTGCAGAAAGATTTAATTTTTCCATAGCAATTTTTAAAAGATTGGACCCTGCCTGGCTTATTACACAAATTTCCTTAAGCGTTTTACTACTCATCTGAGCGTTGTTGTAAACCCCTTCATTGTCTTTATATCGCTCGGTTTGCCTTTCTCTTGCCTTGATAACGCGAGCTCTGATATTTTCACTTTTTTCAAAATCCTGAGTGGAGGAGAGTTCACTAAATGCCACAGGAGTTACTTCTACATGAAGGTCTATTCTGTCTAATAAGGGGCCGGAAATCTTATTCAAATATTTTTGAACAGCGCCTGGCGGGCAACTACATTCTTTTTCAGGATGGTTGTAATAGCCGCACGGGCATGGATTCATAGAGGCTATCAGCATAAAGCTTGAAGGAAAATCAAGAGCAACCTTTGCCCGGGATATAGTAACCTTTCTTTCTTCCATCGGCTGGCGCATTACTTCTAAAACGGTTCTTTTAAATTCAGGCAATTCGTCTAAAAATAAAACGCCGTTATGGGCCAGGGAAATTTCACCGGGTTGGGGCATGCCGCCACCGCCAACAAGCGCTACGTCGGAAATGGTATGATGAGGAGAGCGAAAAGGCCGTTTAGAGATCAGGGTCGCATTTTCAGGAAGTTTGCCCGCGACGCTATGGATTTTCGTTGTTTCCAGTGCTTCCTGTAAGCTCAAAGGTGGAAGAATAGTTGGCAAACGCTTTGCCAGCATAGTTTTGCCTGCTCCGGGCGGTCCAATTAAAATTGCATTATGCCCTCCTGCAGCAGCTATCTCCAGCGCACGTTTTATATTTTCCTGCCCTTTTACATCGCAGAAATCAATTTCAAAATCACTTTGCGCATTGGCGAATTCTTCACGGGTATTTACAATGGTGGGTTGAATAGAATTCTCATCAATAAAAAAATCAATTACCTCATTGATATGGCCAACCCCATATACATTTAAGTTATTGACCATCGCTGCCTCACGCGCATTTTCTTTAGGAAGAATCAATCCTTTAAAATTCTCTTTTCTTGCCTGAATCGCAATTGGCAAAGCACCTTTTATGGGCCGCACAGTTCCATCTAAACTTAATTCACCCATGATGACATAATCCGTTAGCTTTTCCGCATTTTCCAATTGCTCACTGGCTCCTAATGTGGCCATTGCAATTGGCAAATCAAATGCAGTACCGCTTTTACGAATATCTGCCGGAGCTAAATTCACTACTACTTTTATCCTGGGAAAATGATAACCATTTGCTTTGATAGCGCTTTCCATACGCTCCATACTTTCTTTTACCGCATTATCTGCCAACCCTACAATGGACGTAAACTTTCCACTACTTACATTTACTTCTACAGTAATGGTGATTGCTTCTACCCCATAAACAGCACTACCAAAAGTTTTGACTAACATGAAATGAAATTAGCCAAAATTAAACATCCGGCAAACATTATTTTGTAGTGTAGAGAAGATATTCGTTTTATAATTCTTTCTATTTTGAAATTACAAGTTTATCACTAAATTCAAATTCTTATCAGTAACATTAGTTTCAAAATATTTAAAATTTATATTTGGATATTTCTTTAAACTTACGATAAGGGGAACGGCTACTTCAGTATTATTTTGAAACAAAAAAACCTGTTGTCCTTTATAATTGAACTGGTGCCTGGTGCTGCTCAAGGCGGTAGTATGAATCATTCGCTGTAGTTTCAAATGTCTGGGAAATACCATAACTACTTTTCCCCTCAAATACTGCAGGAGTAAGGTATCTGCCATTATACTTCCTTTCATTCAAAATAGGATTTCCTGATTGATCAGCAAAGGAAACGGCACGGGCAGAGAAAAATAACCTTTTACTCTCCTGGCAAATGCTTTTTTAAATGTCGGGCTAAATGAAACTTCCATCAAAGCATTTTTTTCAGTTCTTTCAATGAAGAAGAGAATTTTAACTTTCCTGCTTTGTATTCTGTTTGTACATTTTTATAATTCAAAAAGATTTCATCCCTACGGGAATCCGCTATATTGTGTTCCAAAAGATTTTTTAATTCTTGTTTTTCATCAAGCGGCAAATTGTAGATAGTTTCCACAATGGTATTAAATTCGTTGTCTATTTCCCGCATAATCTTTTTTTCAAAGATAATAAATTCTTCCTAGCGTATATTAGTCCTATATGGTCTCATCTGCGTTTTCATTCGCCAGCCTTTTATCAAGGCATAGCCTTCTGATTTTTATCCCATTTTTGACTAAGAAGGTTTGTAGGAGCAGATTACAAACTAAGGAGTTGTTTTTTTTAAACGTTTCTGGTTTTATCTCATATAATCCAACTACATAAGCAACTTCGGCTACAGTCATTTCATTTTTTTCGGGAAATTGCTCCGCCCGTTACATGCGAATGGAAATAACTAAACTCCAATGGAGTTTTCCCGTAAGGTTAAAAAGATTAAAAATAACTTCTCAATTGAACTTAAGGTTACAAATGCAATTTTTGAGAAAGCATATTTTTCATCAATAAATTTCTTCATCTATCAGACTATTTCTTTTAGATTATAATCCTTCAAGCAATTCAATCACTTTCTCCCTTTTTAAAATCAAATATCCAAGCCTGTCATTACTAATTCCATTCCTTAGCTGATAGCTAAAATTCAAATGCTCTTCAGTAACATTAGTTTCAAAATATTTAAAATTGATGTTGGGATATTTCTTCAGTTCATCACCTATCTCGTAGAGGTGTGTTGATAAAAT
>JBDTEK010000170.1:0-6813 GCA_039922575.1 Ginsengibacter sp. | reverse complement strand
GCTTCACGCTTCACGCTTCACGCTTCACGCTTCACGCTTCACGCTTCACGCTTCACGCTTCACGCTTCACCATTCCTTTAATTGCTTCTACCCATAAAGGGTGCGTGTTAAGGCAAGGTATCATCTTAAAAGTTTCACCTCCTGCCTGCAAGAATATTTCCTTCCCCCTTATCGCTATTTCTTCTAAAGTCTCTAAGCAATCACTTACAAACGCCGGGCATAAAATCAACAAATTCTTTATTCCTTCTGTTGGTAACTCCTGCAAACGAATATCTGTAAAAGGGGTAAGCCATCCTTTTCCCAATCGCGATTGAAAAGAAATGCTGTATTTATTGGAAGGAATTTCCAGCATTTCCGCCACCAATCTTGTCGTTGTTCTTATCTGATGCCTGTAACAAAATGCATGTGCAGGCGAATCTACTTCGCAGCAATTTTCACTATGCAAACAATGGCAACCGGTTATATCGCTTTTATGGATGTGGCGCTCGGGAATACCATGATAGCTAAACAAAATGTGATCATAAGATTCGTTTAAATAGGGTTTAATATTTTCTGACAGAGCATGCAAATAATCAGGATCGTTGTAGAAAGGATCTATTATATTTAACTTAAAAGGGTATTTCTTTTTTTGATAAAATTCTTTTGCATATTCTACTGCCGTTTCATAACTGGCCATTGCGTAATGAGGATAAAGAGGAATGACGACAACTTCCTCAATTGCAGGATCTCTTTTTAATAAGGCGTCAAACGCAACTTCCGGCGTTGGATTTCCATAACGCATTGCAATTTCAACGGGTTCCTCCATTTCCTTCTGCAAAGCATTTTTTAATTGTTGGGTGTAAACTATCAGAGGTGATCCTTCTTTGATCCATATTTTTTTATAAGCATCTGCAGATTTTGACGCCCGAAAAGGAACAATAATTCCTTTTACGAGTAAGGCTCTGAATAGCCAGGGCTTGTCAATAACTCTTTTATCCATTAAAAATTCATCAAGGAATTTACTTACGTCCGAAACACTTGTAGATTCAGGAGAACCAAGGTTCATTAATATAATACCTTTTTTTGTTTTTGATGCCATAGTCATTAATTAAATACAAATGTAAGCGCTGCTCAAAGGAAATTGTTGAATGTTTTTCATTGTTGTCCGGTAAAGAGGACAAAGACACACTCGATAAAAAAAGTAACCCTTTGTTTCATTGCACTTTTATATCACCCACACATAAAAAGCAACGTTGCGCAAAAGTATCCCTTTTAGTGAACAGACTATTTTCAATCAACACCTCACTTTTTTTTATTCAACAGGGTCAATGAAAAGTAGTACAGTTCTGGATCTTTATTGTCCCGGGGAACGCAACTTCAATATTAATCAGGCGATAATTTATTGGAATAATTTAAAAAACTCCATATCGTTTGCAAGCTTTTCGTATTTCCCTGATTTATTTTGTAACCCTTTTCGTGGTTTGCTGCTCTAATATATTTTAGGCCATACATAAGAGTGTCGCGTGGAGCGAAAGGAATTTAAAGAGGTTTTATATTTTTGTTTATAATGGATTAAACACCATTCGCTAATATGCAGTGGGTTTCTTTTGAAAACTAAAAATACCAGTTCTGACTACCAATGGTTGCATCAGGGAAAATAAGAAAAATTGCTTTTCCGGAGAACAATGAATGTTTTTTAAAATAAAGAAAATCGTAAATGAATCTGAGCTCAATAACTTTGATCGTAACTGGTCACTCTGATTTTTTTTCAAAAAAAGAATTTGAAATCTCAGTCATATTTTGTTAGAGTAAATGAGATGTTATGACCGAACAATGACCATCTAAAAATTTTTTAAAAATATTTTTGCAGACACACATGGATTTAACTAATGCTTCATATAACAAATCATTAAATAATTTCTGTATAGTTGGGATCAATTTCCGGAAAAGCGATACGAATGTTCGTGGGAAGTTCTCTCTTTCTGCGGAGCAATCTCTTATTTTATTGAATCAGGCTGTTAAGAACAAAGTTCCCGGATGTCTGGTGCTCTCTACCTGCAACCGCACAGAAGTTTACGGCATAAGTAATAATCCGGATGAGCTTATGGAAATGTTTTGTGCCAATACCAACAGTACCATAGAGGATTTTTTGAAACATAGCTATATTTATCGTGGTATTGCTGCAATAGAACATTTGTTCAAAGTGGCATCAGGACTAGATTCGCAAATAATCGGCGATTACGAGATATTATCACAGTTAAAACATGCAGCGAAGGTTGCAAAAGAATGTGGTTGCTTCAATGGCTTTATGGAACGAGGGATAAACTACGCATTGCAGGTATCAAAAGAAATTAAAACAAAAACCAAACTTAGTTCAGGAATTGTTTCTGTTTCTTATGCTGCTATTGAGATCATAAAAGAGAAAATTAAAGACCTCGAAAATAAAAAAATCCTCCTGGTTGGAATAGGAAAGTTTGGAAATCATGTTGCCCAAAATCTAAAAGATTATTTACCTGGCGCCATTATTTCGTTTGCAAACAGAACCGATAAAAAGGCGATTGAATTAGCTGCGCAATATGGTGCTGAATTTGTTGCTTATAAAAATGTAGCATCTGCTTCCAACGACGCAGATATTATTATTGTGAGTTCCGCTTCCGAAAATTATACTGTGCTTCCGTCATTTTTTATAACTGACAAATCGCGCTTAATACTTGATCTTTCAGTTCCTCAAAATGTAGATCCTGCCGTAAAAAACATAGAGGGTATTACTCTTTTTAATGTGGATGAAGTATCGCTGATTCTTGATAAAACAATTTCAGTAAGGCTGGCAGAGGTTCCTAAAGCAATGCGAATAATAAATGAAACTTTAAATAGACTTGAAGAGTGGCACCGTCAGCAATTTAATAATCCCATACTTCGAATGGTAAAATCAGAGCTTTTTCAAATGGGTGAAACTTATTTCGACGGTAGTGTTAGCGAGGAAAAAATTCATAAAACAATTTCTTCGCTTGCCATAAAATTAAAACATGAAAAGAACAAAGGTTGCCAATGCATACTTGCTTTAAATAGCTATCTTCAAATGAATTATGAAAAAGTCAGTTAAGATAGGTACGAGGGAAAGTGAGTTAGCAACCTGGCAGGCTACGCACGTTCAGAAACTCCTTAAAGAAAATGGTGTTGACTCAGAATTAATTTTTATCAAAAGCGAAGGCGATATAAATACAGTTACTCCCCTCTATGAATTGGGCGTGCAGGGAATTTTTACCAAAACACTTGATGCGGCATTACTAAGTAAACGAATTGATATTGCAGTGCATTCAATGAAAGATGTGCCCACGCTACCGGCCACAGGAATCAGGCAGGCGGCCGTTTTAAAGAGAGCATCGTGCAAAGATATTGTTGTATTTAAAGGAGAACGATTAGAGATCTTTAATGAGTTAGGTTTTGTTAATAATGAATGGGCAATAGTGAATGGGGAATCGGCAACGGGCAATAGCGGAGATATTCACGCTTCACACTTCACGCTTCCCCACTCACCACTCACCGTCGCAACCAGCAGTATTCGCCGTAAAGCTCAATGGTTGCATCGCTATCCAAATCATACAATCGAAAGTTTGCGTGGAAATGTAAATACACGTTTACGTAAATTAAATGAGCATAATTGGAATGGTGTAATCTTTGCCGCGGCAGGACTTGAGCGCATCGGTCTTCGTCCTGAAAACTCTATTGATCTGGATTGGATGTTGCCTGCACCGGCACAGGGTGCAATCATGGTTTCATGCAGAGATGATGATGGTTTTTCTTTTGATGCATGCCAACTGCTAAATGATGAATCTACTTTTATTTGTACAAAAATTGAGCGGGATTTTTTGCGTGCATTATTAGGTGGATGCTCAACTCCCATCAGTGCGCTCGCTGTTATTGAAAATGGCACCATTATTTTTAAAGGAAATATTTGCAGTACAGATGGAAAGAAAAAATTTGAAACCCGAAAAGATGCTTCTGTCGATAATAGTAATGATATAGGAGTAATTGCAGCCAATGAATTATTGGAAAATACAGAAGTAAAACAAATTCTTTTCGATATACGTAATGGAGATATATAAAACGCAGATATTAAGTACAAAGCCTATTGGCGCTACACTTGCCGGCATTGCTGATAAGAAGAATATTTGTATTGATGAACTGTCTTTTATCGAAATAGAAGAAGTTTTTTCGCACGATATTCAAAAGAGGATCATCAAATTATCTAAACAAAATGTTACAGTAGTTTTTACCAGTGCCAATGCGGTAGATGCCGTAAAAAATTTACTTACAACAAAGCCATTTTGGAAAATATTTTGCATTGGTTACAAAACAAAAAAGGTTGTAGCGGATACTTTTGATGAAAAAAATATTATTGCTACTGCGGATAATGGGGAACAATTAGCAGAAGAAATTATTAAGCACTCTTCTGCAAAGAGGATTGTTTTTTTCTGCGGTAATCAAAGAAGAAAAGTACTTCCTGAAAAATTAAAAAAGAATGGAATTGAATTGGAAGAATTGGTGGTTTATAAGACTATTGAAAAACCACAAATGATTTCAAAATCTTATGACGGCATACTGTTTTTTAGTCCAAGCGGGGTAAGAAGTTTTTTCTCTGTTAATAAGATTAATGATGCGGTTCAAATCTTTGCAATTGGCGCCACCACTGCAAAAGAAATAGAAATAGTTACGAACCATCCAGTAATAATTTCAGCACATCCTGATAAAGAAGAATTAGTTCACCTAGTAATAAAACATTTCAGCACAATTAAAAGTTTTTAAATGCGGCCATTAAAAAATGACTTATTATTAAGAGCCTTAAGACAGGAAAATGTAGATCGGCCGCCTGTTTGGATGATGCGGCAGGCGGGCAGGTATTTGCCGGATTATATGAAGCTTAGGGCGAAATATGATTTTTTTACCCGTGTGCAAACACCGGAACTTGCTGCGGAAATTACTTTACAACCCGTAGAGAGGGTAGGCATAGACGCAGCAATTATTTTTTCTGATATTTTGGTTATTCCCCAGGCTATGGGAGTAGAAGTTTTGATGGAAGAAGGCAAAGGACCATTGTTGACGAAAGTGATTAAGAATCAAAAAGATATTGATGAGCTGATGACAAATAATATTGCAGAAAAGTTAAATTATGTTACAAAGGCTATATCAATTACAAAGCAGGAATTGAATGGTCGCATTCCATTAATTGGATTTGCTGGCGCTCCGTGGACAATTCTGTGCTATATGGTAGAAGGTAAAGGAAGTAAAACCTGGGAAAAAGCAAAACAATTTTGTTTTACCCAACCGGAATTGGCACATCAATTATTGCAGAAAATTACCGACGCTACTATCAATTATTTGAAAGCGCAGACAAAATCAGGAGCTGATGTACTTCAGGTTTTTGATAGTTGGAGCGGCGCATTAAGTCCTGCAGATTTTAAACTTTTTTCCCGGCCATATTTATTACAAATTGCTGATGCAGTTAAAGATGATGCGCCGATAATTTTATTTCCCAAAGGAAGCTGGTATGCATTAAAGGATTTAAGTGAAAGCAGTGCTTCGGGATTAGGAATTGATTGGTGCATTTCACCAACAATGGCAAGAGAAATGACTGGTAATAAAATAACTTTGCAAGGAAATTTTGATCCGGCAAAATTATTATTGCCTATTCCCGAAATTAAAAAAGCTGTAAAAGAAATGATTGATGAATTTGGTGTGAAAGGTTACATTGCTAATTTGGGTCACGGCATTACACCAAACATTCCGGTTGATAATGCAAGGGCATTTGTGGATGCCGTGAAGGAATATCAAGTGTGAAGTGTGAATGGTGAAGTGAGAAGGGTGAATGGTTTGAAGATCAAATTTTTGAAATGACAATTAAAGAGGATTGGATATTATATATAGAAAGCCTTCAAAACTGGATCTGTGCTGCATTAGAAGCGTCAGATGGCAAAGCAAAATTTATAGAAGATGAATGGCAAAGAAAAGAGGGAGGTGGTGGAAAAACAAGAGTGATCACTGGTGGAAATGTTTTTGAAAAAGGTGGCGTAAATAGTTCGGTTGTTTTTGGTGATGTTTCAGATGCCATGAAAATGCAATTAAAAATTGATGGCGCAAAATGGTTTGCGTGCGGATTGAGTTTGGTGTTACATCCTGTAAATCCTTTTGTACCAACCGTACATTGTAATTACAGAATGTTTGAATTATATAATGACAAAGATGAAGTAATAGACAGATGGTTTGGAGGCGGTACTGACTTAACGCCTTATTATTTATTTGATGAAGATGCAATTCTTTTTCACCAGGCTTATAAAAATGTTTGTGATGAATTTGATCCAACTTTTTATCCCACATTTAAAAAAGATTGCGATAATTATTTTGTGAACGCTCATAGAAATAATGAGCGCAGGGGTATTGGTGGAATTTTTTATGATTACCAACGTCCAACCCAGAATAAGGATGTAAATTTTTGGTTCAATTTTGGAAAAGCATGTGGCAATGCTTTTATTCCTTCATACATTCCTATTGTAGAAAAAAGAAAAGATTTGCCATTTACTGTGGATAATAAGTATTGGCAGGAAATAAGAAGAGGTCGCTACACAGAATTTAATTTAATATACGACCGCGGTACTTTATTCGGTTTAAAAACAAATGGAAGAACAGAAAGTATTTTAATGAGCCTTCCACCAACAGCAAGATTTGAATATAATTATCAACCTCTGCCGGGAAGCCAAGAAGATAAGTTGCAACAGGTTTGTTTACAGCCACGGGATTGGATAAATGTTCCTCGTTTGTAGAGAAAATGCATGCATT